>JAJYZE010000195.1 GCA_021800195.1 Acidobacteriota bacterium | reverse complement strand
GGCTGGCGCGCCAGCCACTGCATGCAGGCCAGGATGAAGAGCGCGCCGCCCAGCGTGGCGGCAGCCCCCCACACAAGGACCCGTCGGCTCCTGTGCAGCGGCCCGCGCAGGCCCAGCAGATACAAGGCCGAGGGCAGCATCACCAGAATCCCCAGCCACGCAATCTGCCGCGCCGTTCCAAACACCGCATTCGTCCCCACAGCGAACCACAACCATGCGATCGTAGCCCGCTCCGTCGCTGCTTGCAAAGCGCGCAGACAGCCGTACAGGCAGATCACCACGGCGAACAGGCCGAAGATGTCTGTCATATACGTCACGGCGAGCATCAGGTAAAGCGGTGAGAGCACAAAGGCCAGCGTGCCCAGCGTGGCGTTGCGCTCGCTGATGCCCGCCAGCGCCAGCGTGCGCTGCAGTAGCCACGCCATTGCCACAGCTACCAGCAGGGTACTCATGCGAACGCTGGTAAAGGAGGATCCAAAGAGCTTGATGAAGGCTGCTCCCAGGTAGAGTTGCCAACCCAGCATAGGCGCAGCCCACCCGTTGAAGACAATATGCCCGGTGCTGGCCAGGCGCCGCGCCATCAGCGTGTAGGGGCCGTCGTCCACCACCCCCATCTTCGCGTAGGGACGGCTCAGCAGCTCGCAGACCAGAACCGCCAGGGCGCAGAACAGAGCGGGAAGACGGAACCTTCGAGCGAGTGGCAAAGAGCCTCCAAACCGGATCTTTCGTTGCTGCCCGCCCGGCGACGGAAGCGCCGAACCTCCAATCTTCGGGCGAGAGTGGCTCCAGACTAGCAGAGCCCCAACTCCTCCTTTAGCCGAACTCAGCCTGGCACTCCGGAACACATCCGGCGGAGGCTGTTGACATTGCATCTCTCAGCCTTTAAAAAAAGACCCATCCGGACACAAGGCATCGCCGAACCTCGCCGTCGTGGAAGATGGAGCCACGACGGCGGCCTATTGGCGCTGCTCTGCGTCAGCCTGGCTGTAGCCATCTTGGTCAGCAGGCATAACGCCTATCACCCAAATCACGGCTACCTGGGCCCGGCCAAGGAAATGGTGCGCACCGGACACATCCGCGGCGACTTCCTCCCCGTCCTTTACCCGGCTCTCCTGGCCCTGGGCTACAGGGCATTCGGGCCGGAGACAGGCGTTACCGCCGTGAACATTGCGCTGTCGCTCCTTACGCTCGTCAGCGCCTGGATATTCCTTCGCCTCCGCAGCTTACGGCCGGCTCTCACCCTGCTCGTCGTCTCTGGATTATCCATCTACCCGGACTTCCTCTTCAGCTACAACAAGACCCAGGACACCAGCCTCACCGCAACCGCAATCTTCTTCTTTCTGTCGGCATTCCTCTTCATGGGACGGGCCGAGCTCATGGGTGCCTCAAAGCTCCGCCTCTGGCTCCCGGACGTTCTCGTAGGCATCACGATTGGCTTCGCCGTTCTGGTGCGCACCAACATGATCACGCTGGGTATCGCATCGCTGTTTGTGATGTACCGGCTCAAAATCGGGCGGCTGTTCCAGCGTGCTCTTATCCAGGCTGCCGCTGCCGCCGTTCTCTACTGCTCCGTCACCGCCGTCATCCACGGATCGGTCTTCCTTCCCAGGAACGGCTCGTACAATCTCTTCGCCGGATACAACCCATACACCGCGCAACATCTCTGGAATGAAGAAGACTCCATCGGCCAGGCCTGTTCTGCCGACCACGTTGACTGCGACGCCAGGAGATGTCCACGTCTCGATCCCTTCTACCGTGCGGCCGCCTTCACCTTCATTCGCCAGCATCCCGGGCAGGTGGTGGAGCTCTTCCTTCTCAAGTTCGGATACATGATGCTCCCGGACCTGCACCTCCACCCCCTCAACACCCTCGCAGGCATGGCAAAGGTCCTGGCCGCGTTCGGCATCCCGCTCTGGGTGGTAGCCTCGGTCCTCTGGAAGCCCCGCAGGAAAGGCCCCACCCGGCTCCTCATAGCGTCTGTCCTCGTCGCCGTCCTCCTTCCGTTCTGCCTCATCATCAGCACCCACAGATTTCGGATTCCACTGGACTACCTCTGCTGGACGGACCTCGGAGCCACCGCTCTTCTGGCGCTTGAGGGAAAAAGAAAGACCCAGCTACGCGGGCCGACCGGAGAGAGCCGTACTGTACCTTCCGCAGCAGGCCACCAGCCGCCGTCGGCAGGGCACACCTGCGCACCCTGACCAGTCGTGCCCAGGAGCCAGAGGCAAGCCCCACCAGGCGGAATCTGTCAGCCCGCCACGGCCGGGGTGCGCGACATAGAGCATCTTTCCCGTAGGTGTAGTCCAGCAGATTGAGATGGATGGGCGTTTTCCCCAATGAAAACGCCACTGCACAATCGCTTTTGGATACCCATCAGCGGGGAAAATGCTCTAGAAGCGGAATCAGGCAGCCTTGCGCAACGTGAAATCGACACGGACGGCATCGTAGGGAAAGACTACGCGGCCGCTTTCGGCGCGATCCAGCACGCCGGCCAAAAGCAGAGCTTGCACGTCGCCATGCACGGCCTTCACGTCGCGGCCAATCCGGCGGGCAATCTCACGGATGGTCATTTCACCCTGCCCGGTTATTGCCTGCAAGATCTCCCAGCGCTTGGCTGTGAGCACCTTCCACAGCAGTTCCACCGTAGCAAAGCTGATGAACTCGCCGCCATGCTCGCCACGAAAGGCTGCGCCCAGTTGCTTTTGCGTGTCATGGACTGAGGACACCCCCAAGGTTACGGTTCTCATTGCTTTTCCCTCCAATTCTCAACGTCCTGCCAAAAATCAGCTTGCAGCCGGTCCAGGCCGGAGAAGTGATAGGCTGCCTCGCATTCCCCGATATGCTTGTGGTCGCCCTTGCCGGCCTCGTTGTCGTAGCGAAGCACACAGACGCCTCCCGCCACCAGAGCCAGACGGTACTTGAACCTGTGCGCGCTACCGTGCATGGGTTTTGGCGTCTGCCAAATCACCATCTCGACGAATACTGTTTCCGACAACCCCAGGCGTTTTC
The DNA here is from genome assembly GCA_021800195.1 of Acidobacteriota bacterium. Taxonomy (GTDB): domain Bacteria; phylum Acidobacteriota; class Terriglobia; order Terriglobales; family Acidobacteriaceae; genus Granulicella. The sequence continues at coordinate 3,256 of JAJYZE010000195.1, read as the reverse complement.
GGAACAGCAGTTCGGCATTCATGTTGGAGTTTATACCAACAAAAACAGGTGTTGTCAAACACTCCAACACTCGCGAAGCCCTCGCTCGGCGGAGCCCCGAGCGGCCCACGGGAAAGCTCGCAGCTACGTCCCCGAAGCGCCCATTGGGCGATCCGCGTCTGGCCGGTGCAAACTCCCTCTGCTCTTGAGCCTCGGCGCCGGCCTGCGGCGTGATCGCGTCTTCGGAACGCGAGTCCTATGGCCCGCAGTAGCAATGCGCTCAGACTCAGAGCATTTTCCCCGTTGATGGGTGTCCAAAAGCGATTGTGCAGTGGCGTTTTCATTGGGGAAAACGCCCATCCATCTCAATCTGCTGGACTACACCTACGGGAAAAATGCTCTAGCCGCCCTTCTTTGGATCTCCGCCGTTTCCATTTTTCTGTCACACACCCGGCATGGCCCCGCAAGGACGCAATCCGCTCCGGCGCTATACTACCCTAACTCGCGCGCCTTGGCGCCAACGCGCTCCGCCCTCACTGAGCCGTAAAGGCCGAACCAACGCCATCCTCGGAGACACCTTGCAGTCCGCCCGAAGACCCCGCATCCCTATCTCCGTCCGCTCCCTGGGCATCTTCCTTCGAGAGTCCCTCAGCCGTCGGCCGGAGCATCAGGCGCCATACCTCCTTGACCGCCAGACTCTCAAGGAAACCGAGCGGAAGCTCACAAGCCGTCACATCCAGGGGCTTTGCCTGGTCCTCCTGGGATGCCTGATCTTTTCCCTATACGGTTATCACCAACAGACTCGCTACGCCCTCTCCTACGACTTCAAGACGGTATACGTGGGCGCGCGCTGCCTGATAGACGGCTGCGATCCCTACGACGCGGCTCAGACGGAGGCGGCGTATCTCAGGCACAATGGAAACCAGCTCGATCACCTGCCTATCCGCCCGTTCAACACCGTCTACCCGCCTTCGTCGCTCTTTCTGGTGACGCCTCTGGCGCTGCTCCACTATCCGGCGGCGCGCGCGATCTGGCTGACCCTCGGGATCGTTCTGTTTAGCGTCGCGGCCCTGTGCATGGCGGACCTTTGCCGCGGCAGGCGAGCTCTTTGGGTCCATGCGCTGCTTGCTCTCTTCGTCGTTTCCAGCACGCTCCTGGTGATGCTGGGCCAGCCGTCCCTCTACTCCATCAGTCTGGTGGTTATCGCCGCCTGGAGCTTCCTTCGCCGACGGTCTCTCGCCCTTGGCGTCCTCGCCTTCGCCATCAGTCTCACCCTAAAACCGCAGACCGGAGCCTTCGTCTGGCTCTTCTTTCTGCTCTCTTCGAAGCCCAGCTCCAGCGTCCCTCCATCCTCTCCCGCAGCTCCCGCCTCGCCGGGCCAACCGGCCGCGCGCGCCGCCAGCCGCCGCCGTCTTGCGCTCTATACCATGGCTGCCACGCTGCTCCTCTCCGTCCCCGGGGTGCTGCTGGCGCATCACCATCCCGCCTCTGCCCACTGGCCGCAGGAGCTCGACCGGAGCCTCCAGGTTCTCTCCGCGCCGCAAGGCGAGAACCACCCCGGCCCCCGCAACGGCTCAGCCATCGCCAACCTCCAGGCACTCTTCGCTCTATGGCGCGATTCGCCCCGCTTTTACAACCTGCTGGCGCTCGCCACCTTCCTGCCGCTCTTTCTGGCGTGGCTCTATCTGCTTCCGCGTCGGCCTCCAGGCCCGGGTGCCCACCTCGCCCCCCCGCCGTGGGGCGTCTCAGACGCTGACCTCATGGCGCTCGCCGCAGCGGCAACGCTGAGCCTTCTACCCATCTACCACCAGCAGTACGACACCCGGCTGCTGCTGTTGATCTTTCCAGCCGCGGCCGCGCTGGCAAGCCGCTACCGTCGGTTGGGGACCGTGGCGCTGGCGCTCAGCGTGTTGGCCACCATCAACCTCGGGCACACGTTTGTCCGTCTTCTGAACCGGCTTGTTCCGCAAGCGGCAGAATCGCTCGCCCAGCGTGGCATGAACCTCCACGGATCCCTATGGCTGACCTTCGACCGCCCCTTGCCGCTTACCCTTCTGCTCCTGAGCTGTTTCTTCCTCTATGCCATGTTTCGGGTCTCCACAGACGCGGACGGAAAGACCGAACCGGCGCAGAACGGGCTCCCGGCTGACGGGTGACCGCTTCCCAGGCAGGCCTTGCGGCTGGGCTCCCCGCGGAGTCCTTCGTGGCGCCCATAATGGAGCCTTTCGCTGCAACATCTGCTCGCAGCCTGGCCTTCTCAAACCGGCGAATCCGCCGCAGAAACCGGGCCCGCAAAGCCGTAGCCTGTTATTTCATCCCCTTGCAACGCCACCGACTGTGTAAAGATGGAAACCGCAACCGTCCCCATTCCCAGCGCGGAGGGTCTTCCTGTTGACGATCGAGCCGCACCGCCGCCGCATCTATGGCTTCCTTCTGGTTCTCGCCGGCTGCCTCTCCTTTGCGGTGCGCGGCTATCACGATGAGCAAACCACGCTGCAGAGCTTTGACTTCAAGCCTGTCTATGCCAGCACCCTCTGCCTGATGCAGGGCTGCGATCCCTACGACTCCGCGCAGATTGAGCAGGTCTACCTGCGGCACGGGGGCGACCCCACAGACCTTCGGCCCTTCCGGCCTTACAACGCCAACTATCCGCCCTCGGCGCTCTTTCTCACCATCCCGCTGGCGCTGCTCCCCTTCCGTCTGGCGCAAGCGGTCTGGCTCATCTTCGGCATGCTCCTGTTCAGCATCGCGGCCCTCTGCACCGCCGACCTTTGTACCCTTGCTCCTTGTGCTTCCACCCTCTGGACTTGGGATCCCAGCCCCGCCGACTCCAGCCACTCAGGCCCCAGCCCTGCGGCCCCGTCTCTTGTCATCCCTCCGGCCGGCTGGCCGGAGCTCGCGGCGCAGGCCATCCTGGCCGCCTTCGTGGCCTCCAGCACCATTCTCGTCATGCTCGGTCAGCCGGCGATGTACTCCATCAGTCTGGTGGTCATCGCGGCGTGGAGCTTCCTTCGCCGGCGGTCTGTCGCTCTTGGCGTCCTGGCCTTTGCCCTCAGCCTCACCCTCAAACCACACGTCGGAGCGCTCATCTGGCTCTTCTTTCTGCTCTCTTTCACTCCCGGCTCCAGCGCTCCTCCATCCCCTCGCGTGGCTCCCGCCTCGCCGGGTGAACCGGCCGCGCACTCCGTCAGCCGCCGCCGTCTCGCGCTCTACACCCTCGCCGTCACGCTGCTTCTCATGGCCCCGGGAGTGCTCCTGGCCTATCACCATCCCGCCT
>JAJYZE010000194.1 GCA_021800195.1 Acidobacteriota bacterium | reverse complement strand
AGCCATACAAGGAGATCCCGGCGCGAACCATCATCCGCGCCCCCTGGCTCCGCGCCAGCTCCCGCATCCCGGCCAGAGTCCCGCTCTCATCCACAGCGGAACTGGCCGCCAAGTGCAGCCACGCCGGTCGAACCCCCTGCGCTGCGGCAATCTGCACCGCCTGGGCAAATCTTGCCTGCTGGCGGCGGGTCTGCTCCGAGCCGGCCACCTCTGCCGAAGCCAGATGAGACATCACCCCCTCACAGCGCACCCACCGAGAGCCCGCCAGCCTCCGGGCGACCGCTGCAACCCCAGCCAGATCCACTCCCTGCCGGCACATTCCGCTGTCAATCTCCAGATGAACGGCAACGGCCCGGCCTGCGCTCGCTGCGGCCCGTTCCAGCATCTCCACATGTTCTACGGTCCAGACCACGGGCGTCAGGCCGTGCTCCAGCATCGGTGCGCACTCCACAGCATCCAGACCACCCATCACCAGCACGCTTATCCTCTGCCGGGACGTCCCGGGCTCCGCCCGCCCGGATTCCGCAGCCGCCAGCCCCTCCACCGCCCGGCGTACCCGCGCTCCCTCCTCCACATCCGCCACCCCCAGCCAGCCCAGCCCGGCCTTGGCGAGCATCCGCGCAACCTGCACAGCACCATGCCCATAGGCATCGGCCTTGACTACCCCCAGCACCTCTGCGGCTCCCGGCAAGCCCACCCTATCCTCGCCACCAGCCAGCGCCTGAACCGTGCGAAGATTCTCCACCAGCCGGTCTTCGGAGATCTCAACCCAACTTTTCATCCACCTAATTATCCACGCTGTGTTCGCACAGCCGACCGCGCGGCTGTTTGCCCGGCCGGCCAAGGAGAACGGTCTCCGTTGTCAGTCCATCCATCTGCAAGCGCGGGGTACGAATCCACTCGAATCGCGATACCATGAAATCAGTCGTATGGAATGGACTGGAACAGTAGCGCAGCCTTCGCCTCTGCCCACGGCAGACGCGGCTACAGACCGGGGCGCAGGCTCGCGCAGCCTGGATGCCGGCAACGCCGAGCGGCGCGACTTTGCCTAGCGGCGAGAACCTCCGCGCCCCAGCCCGCGTTCTTCCCTATTCCTGACAGAAGCCGAGCTTGCAAATTCCTGATCCTGCAACTTTTCCAGATTTCTGAAGCTCTTTCTGCCCTCTCCCGATCTTCTCTCCGGCAACCGGATCAATCCCTGCGCCTGGCGCAGGAGGAGCTCTCCATGTTTGAACGTCTCGACCAACTCGAAGCCCGCTACGAAGAGCTAGGCCTGCAGCTCTCCGATCCGAAGATCGTGAACGACCAGGAGAACTTCCGCAAGGTGGCCAAGCAGCACCGGGATATGGAGCCGACCGTGGAGAAGTTCCGTGAGTACCGCAGGCTGCGCACCGCCATCGCCGACGCCCAGGCCATACTCGCAGACAGCGATCCCGGGCTGCGCGAGATGGCCCAAGCCGAATTAGAGGATCTCCGGCCCCGTCTGGCCGCCTGCGAGGAAGAGCTGAAAATCCTGCTTCTACCCAAAGATCCCAACGACGAGAAGAACATCGTTCTGGAGCTGCGTGCCGGCACCGGTGGCGACGAGGCCTCACTGTTTGTGGCCGAGGTCTTCCGCATGTACCTGCGCTTCGCCGAGCAGCACAAGTGGAGGGTGGAGATCCTCTCCCAGACCGAGTCCGACGTGGGTGGTTTGAAGGATGTCACTGCCATCATCGAAGGCGAGAAGGTGTACTCCCAGATGAAGTACGAGTCCGGCGTGCATCGCGTGCAGCGGGTGCCGGCCACCGAGACCCAGGGCCGGGTCCACACCTCCGCCATCACCGTGGCCGTGCTCCCCGAAGCCGAAGAGGTGGACATCAAAATCGAGCCCAAAGACCTGCGCATCGATACCTTCTGCTCCTCCGGTCCGGGAGGCCAGTCCGTCAACACCACCTACTCTGCGGTTCGGATCACCCACCTGCCCACCAACACGGTGGTGAGCTGCCAGGATGAGAAGTCACAGATCAAAAACCGCGAGAAGGCGATGCGGGTGCTGCGCTCCCGCCTCTACGAGGTGGAGATGGAGCGGCGGCACCAGGCCCTGGCCGCCGAGCGGAAGCAGCAGGTGGGCACCGGCGACCGCAGCGAAAAGATCCGCACGTACAACTTCCCCCAGAATCGGGTCACCGACCACCGCATCGGCCTAACCAACCATCAGCTTGGGATGGTGATGGAGGGCATGCTGCAGCCGACCATCGACGCCCTCATCGCGCACGACACCGCCGAACGGCTGAAGGCGCAGGGTGCGGCTGTCTGACGCAGCAGTTTCCATCTTGATGCGGCGCACCCCGAATCACCTCCCCGCGGAGGGGCCTTCCGCTATCCTCGCCAGATGGGCCCTTTTGCATCGCTGCTGATCGCCGCCTTCGCCGCCGCAGGTCTCCACTCGGCTGGGCTCCGATCCTTTACCCACCACTCCTACGGCCATCCGCCCTTTACGCTGCAACAGGCGCTCAGCGCTCCCTATGCCACCGATCTGACCGCCGCTCCGGAGGGCAACCTCTTCGCCTGGGTGGAGGATGCCCAGGGCCGGCATAATCTGTGGGTCGCTCGCGGAGCCGATCCGAGCCAGCCGCGCCGGCTTACCCACAACCTGCAGGACGACGCCCAGGACATCTCCCAGTTGGCATGGTCGCCGGACGCCACGGCTATCGCTTACACCTACGGAGCCGAGCGGGGAGCCAACGGAGAGCCTGCCAATCCCGCCCATCTCCAGCACCCCACCCCGGTGGAAGTCCGAGTGCAGTGGCTGGATGGAAGATCCGCCGTCATCGGCCCGGGCCGCTCACCGCTGTTTACCCGCGACGGACGCAGCCTGATCTTTTTGCATCAGGGCAAGATCTGGATCGCCGCCGCCATTCCTCCTGGATCCTCATCCGACTCCACTACCAACCCCGCCCACCAACTGGTCTTCGACCGCGGCAGCGCCGGCTCGCTCACCCTCTCTCCCGACGGTCATCTGCTGGCCTACATCAGTCAGCGCAGCGAGCGCAACGAACCCTCCCACAGCTTTCTTGCGCTCTATGACCTTCAGGCCCATACGCTGCGCTTTCTGGATCCCACCACCAGCGATGACTCTGCCCCCGTCTTCTCGCCGGATGGGACCCGGATCGCCTGGCTGCGCTCGCCCTTTGTTCAACCCCGAGAGTTCGCCAATCCGCGCACCTCGCCCAATCCCTGGTCGATCCAGATCGCCGATGTGGCCACGGGCAAGACCCGTACCGCGTTTACTCCGGCGGCCAACCAGCCCGGGAGCGTCCTTCCTCACCTCTCCACCGGAGAGCCGTACCTGATCTTCGCCACCAACAACTCCGTCGTCTTCTACAGCGAGGCCGACGGATGGGTTCATCTCTATCAGATTCACCTCAACGGCAACCCCGGCGTGGAGTGGCTAACGCCGGGTCGCTTCGAGGTAGAAGATGCCACCTTGAGCTCGGATGGTCATTCCCTGATATACAGCTCCAACCAGATAGCCGCTCAGCCGGCTGCCCGCAACGGAGTTCAACCTGGCTCCCAGCGGCTCGACGAAACCGGCTCGACGCACGGCGACCCTGCCGATCAGGACCGTCGCCACCTCTGGCAGGTGGACCTCGCCCATCCCGAGATGTCTCCCGTGGAGTTGACATGGGGTGCGGGCAATCAGACCAGACCTCAAGTCAGTTCCCGCGGAGCGCTGGCCGCGCTGGTCTCCGATGTGCGCACTCCCATGCATCCGGCCCTGATCATCCCCGTCCAGGGAGCCGAAGCGACCATCACCCCACTGCGCCCCGATTTTCTGCCCGCGGACTACCCCGCCGCCTCCTTCGTCACACCCCGCCAGGTCTTCTTCCGCAGCAGCGACGGACTCCAACTGCATGGTCAGCTCTTCACCCCGGAGAACCCCGCTCCCGCGCACACCTTGCGCGCCGCAATCCTCTTTGTCCACGGCGGTCCTGAGCGCCAGATGCTGCTGGGCTACCCGGCGATGGACTACTACTCCAACGCCTACGCGATGAATCAGTATCTGACCTCGCGGGGATTTATCGTTCTCAGCGTGAACTACCGCTGCGGCATCGGGTACGGCCTGGACTTCCGCACCTGCCAGAACGCCGGTGCCGAAGGCGCAGAGGAGTACAACGATGTTCTCGCCGCGGTCCGCTATCTTGACTCTCTGCCAGGAGTTAATCCCCACCGTATCGGCATCTGGGGCGGTAGTTACGGCGGATATCTCACCGCTCTGGCGCTGGCCCGCAACTCCAATCTGTTTGCCGCTGGGGTTGACTTCCACGGCGTCCACGACTGGAACCTGGAGGACAACGCATCCGACTGGAAGCAAGGTAGCTTCGCCGCCATGGACGCGATCACCCGGCAGGCGCGCGCCAGCTCCCCCATGGCCTCCCTCCGTCTCTGGCGTTCGCCGATCCTGCTGATTCACGGCGACAATGACCCGGATGTCGCCTACGCCCAGACACCCATCCTGGCCGAAGCCCTGCGCGCCCATCACGTCCCAGTGGAAGATCTCATCTTTCCGGACGAGGTTCACGGCTTCCTTCTGCATTGCGACTGGCTGGCGGCGTATCGGGCGGAGGCAGCGTTCTTCAAGAAGACACTGCTGCCCTGAGAGACAGAGGTTTGAGCGTGCGCGGGAAGGAAGGTTCGCGGGATCTTTGTGCAGCGTGACTTCGGTTGCGCCTTGCATGCCGATGAGGGGCCAGGCGCGTTGATCGAGGCTCGTCGATCCAAGCCTCGTTGATCCTGGCCTCGTGGCTGCAATCCCACATCTCAAAATGCGAGATGTGGGACACATCCCCTTTTATAGAACCCACAACTTCGCCTGCAGCACGTTGCCTGTTCCCATCCTCATCCACGAAGCATGTCCAGTACAGGTGCAGAGGAACGCCCGGGCTTCAACGGCTCGGCATGACACCTGCAGGAAAGTTGCTTCAGTCGCGATGGTCGTCCAGTTCGCCGGTGTAGGTGGACTTGAAGACGGAATCATCGGCTACCGCGGCCTCATGGCTCGATCGCTCCGGAGCGTCGCTCTTGATGGTCACCTGCACATGCGCTGAGACCTCGCGATGAAGCTTGATGGGCACATGGAACTCGCCCACGCTCTTCAGCGGCTCCTCCAGATGGATCTTGCGGCGATCCACCTTGTAGCCCCGCGCCTCCAGCTCCTGCGCGATATCCATGGACGTGACCGACCCAAAGAGATGGTCGTTCTCGCCCGCCTTGCGCTCGAAGACCAGCACCAGGTCGTTCAGCCGGACCGCAAGATCCTCGGCTCCGCCCTTCTCAGCGGCGGACTTGCGGATCGCCGAGGCCTTCATCTGCTCGATGACGGCCTTGTTGGCTGGCGTGGCCTCCATCGCCAGCTTGCTGGGCAACAGATAGTTCCGGCCATAGCCGGCGGCTACCTTGACTACATCGCCGCGGTGACCGAGTTTGTTTACATCCTCTTTCAGAATGACTTCCATGACAGATCTCCAGGTTTATCGAGGCGCTGCGCAAAGCCGCCTCGGGGTAGGCGCGCCAGGGCGCGGGGAAGCTAATACTTGGCCGCAAAGGGCAGCAGTGCGATCGCTCGGGCCTGCTTGATGGCGCGCGTCAGCTTGCGTTGAAACGGAGCGCTGGTACCGGTAAGACGGCGCGGGATGATCTTGCCGCGGTCGGAGACGAACTGCTGCAGCAGACGCACATCGCGGTAGCTGATGGTATCGATCTTCTCCACCGTGAACTTGCAGACCTTCTTGCGGCGGAAGAACTTGCGCCCGCCGGCACCTGCCCCGGCTCCGGCACCTGCTCCGGCCCCTGCCGGACGCGGCGGACGGCCTCCACCCGGACGGGAACCCTGATATCCGGTGCGCGCCGCAGGCGCGCCCTCATTGCTGGTTGCAGCCGGCGTTGCCGGTTGTACTGTCTCGTCAGCCATTTTGCTCATCCTTGGTCTGCCCCCGGCCCATCGAGGCCGGCGGTCGGTTCTGCCACTCCTGCTCCAGATCCGCCAGGGGATCTCTGGACTTGATCTCCGCTTTGGGCTCCGCCAGGTTCACCGGACGGAAGAGGAGATCGTGGAAGCATCTCGCGGCGTTGGTTTGGTCCTGTCAGCGAACGGAAGGAGATCCATACTGTCCGCAGATCTCAAGGGGCGCGGCCTCAGGAGGCTGCCGCGGTCTCCTCCGGCGCGGTCTCCGCGGCTTCCGCGGCCACCTCCGGCGCGGCCTCCGCATTCACCTGCGGCTGAGCGCTGCGCTT
>JAJYZE010000193.1 GCA_021800195.1 Acidobacteriota bacterium | reverse complement strand
AGGCAAAATACCTGGATGGAGGCGTGGCACTCGGTCGTTTGAGCCACGCGGCCGGCCTGTGTAACCCATCCATGTAATCCTGCGGACCGGAAAACATCAGCACCCGGTCCACCCGGAACATCTGTCCGATATAAGCAGCATGGCCGGATCCCTGCGAGTGACCGGCAACCACGATCCGGCTCCAGTCGGGCCGGCCATGACTTAGGAACTCACCCCAGTGGCCGCCAGGATCGTGTATCACCAGATAGGTTAGAAGCTTTTGGAATCTATTCAGGATGGAGTTTGCGGAATCCACCTGGATCCTACGGCTAACTGGCGCTCCGGTAACGATGGCTTCACGATAGTTGCCGAATGCAGCGGGATTCAGGTCATTTCCAAGAGAAGCCGCCACGACATTATTCTCGTAGTCGAGGCTGACTGTGTGATATCCCCATTGAGAAAACACTTTATCGATCGGCAGGCTGCTTGTTGCTTTGGCATGGGTGCCGGCGATAAAGAGAAGCAATCGATGCCTAGAAGGCACCGTCGGATCGTACATTGCAAGGTGAGGCCCGTGAACAGTCTCAATGGCTGGGTCGGTCTGATGTGGGTCCACGCGGACAGCTATCATTTGGGCGCGCAGGCAACTGCTTCCGCAAACCAGCGTCAGCGTCAGAAAGCATAAATAGAAAAGTCGGAGATGAACAGCTGGTGTACTCATACAGCGCATTCTATTCTCCTGAACAGCTAGCTTGTCCTGTTGCAATGGCCCCACAATTCCGAACGTTCCGAGGGCGGCAGAGGCGCCCCGCGGTGCGGGTGCGAAACAACTAACACTCCTATAGGAATAGATGTTTAGTCCCGGCATTTGATGGTGCATACTTTTCTGAGCGTGAGAAGCAGGCACGATGGGACAGGTTCTACACCGAAGCGCCACAAAGACAGAGGCGATCCGCCGAGCGATACAACATAGTCAAGAGAGCATGAGAGTTCTGGCCCGGCGTCAGGGCATCAATCAGAAGACGGTCGCCAAGTGGAAGAAGCGCGAGGCCACTGCCGACCGCCGCACCGTCCCAACCGTTCCCAGGTGCACGGTTCTGTCCGTCGAGCAGGAAGCTATCATCGTGGCATTTCGCAAGCACACGCCGTTGCCTCTGGACGACTGCTTTTACGCAGTCCAGGCTACGATCCCTCATCTCACCTGTTCTTCCCTTCATCGGTGTTTGGAACGTCATGGCATCAGTCGCCTGCTAGACGTGGAAAGCGACAAGCCCAAAAGGAAGAAGTTCGACAGTTATCCGATCGGTTTTTTTCATATTGACATGGCCGAGGTCAGGACCGCCGAAGGCAAGCTCTACCTGTTCGTAGCCATCGACCGCACCTCGAAGTTCGCTGTGGTCGAACTCGTCGAAAGGGCAGATATGCGAACTGCGGCAGCGTTCCTCGAAGCACTCAGCGAAGCCGTTCCCTATCGCATCCATACCGTGGTCGCCGACAGCGGGATCCAGTTCGCCGACCTGCCGAAGAATCGCCAGGAGCTAACCGCACGCTTCCGCGGACATCCTTTCGATCGGCTCTGCTTCGTCCATGGAATCGAACACCGCCTCACCAAACCTAACCATCCCTGGACCAACGGACAGGTTGAACGCATGAACCGAACCATCAAGGGTGCTACCGTCAAACGATACTTCTACGACACCCATAACCAATTCAAAGCGCGCTTGAATGACTTCCTCGGTGCTTACAACTTCGCCCGAAGACGCAAAACCCTCAAAGGCCTCACGCCATACGAGTATTTGTGCGGACTCGGGGCGCAAACCCCGGAAAGATTTATGCTCAATCGAATGCATCAAATGCCGGGACGAAACACTTTGCGTGAGGAGGTAGGGGTCGGCGTTCATCTTGAGGAGGTGGACGTGGTGGCTGATGCGGTCCAGCAGGGCGCCTGTCAGGCGCTCGGAGTCGAAGATCTCGGTCCGCTCCTCGAAGGGTAGGTTGCTGGTGAGGAGGGCAGGTTGCTGGCAATCAGCGTCGGGGGGCGCGGAGAGGATTTGGGCAGCTCCGCGGGGAGGCTCCCCTTCAGGCTCTGCGGCGGTAGCGCAAAGCGAACTCGTAGCCGGGGTTGGGGGGAAAGAGATCGGCGACCAGGCGCAGACGCTCGGCCAGCGCGGAGGGATGCAGCAGCGGATACTCACGCTCGCGCAGCTCGCTGTAGTCAAAGTCCAGCGCCAGCGAGAGCAGGTAGATGGCCAACGCGTCCGAGAAGGCTGCCTCCAGGTAAAGAGCGCGCTCGTTGTGGTGCGGGCCGTCAGAATCCGCCAGAGCGCCGGTTTGGGCGGGTTCCTCAAGGGCCGGCTGGCGGGAGAATTGTTCCGCGGCGCGGGCAAAGGAGCGCTGCTGGGCCGGCGCGCAGGGACGGTCGCCCATGGAGGCGCGATTGCGCCGAGAGAGCGGAGGCGCGGGTTCGGGAGGGGCGTTGGCCGGGCGGCCAAAGGCGAGGTTGCGCGTCTCCCAGGCATCGATGCTCGTCTCGCCGCGGACGCCGCGCAGCGCCTGCCGCCACACGGGATCGGCGAAGGAGGCAGGCACCCCAGACCGTTCCACGAAGGCATGGGCCACATTGATGAAGAACTCAAAGCTCAGCGCAAAGCGGTCACCCATCAGCCGCGTGGAGATGAAAACAGCGCGCCTGCCCTGGTCCAGGTCAAGGTTGCGATGGCAGATTGCGGCGTCATAAAGCTCTTCGCTGTAAGCGCTGGCCACCATGGCCGACGGCTCGGACGCCGGGTCCTCCCGGCGAGCGTGATCACCCGGAAGCTGTGGGTCCCCCGGGCGCTGGGGGTCCTGCGGAAGCTGCGCGGGATCCAGAAGTCCCGAGTCCTGCGTCTCCACGTCCAGCACGGCTTCGCGCATGGCCAGGGGAACAAAGTAGTAGGTGTTCGCCTTGAGCGCCGCAGTGATTGCCGTGGGGACGGTCTGCAGCATGCGGTCGAGATCCAGGTCTGCCAGCCCGGTCTCGCCAAAGGTGGCGAAGCGGACACCGTTGGGCGATTGCCGAACCTCCGTGTCGCGCGCGATCTGCGCAGCCTTCACCAGGCGCGCCGGGCGTACCATCTGGGTGACCCGGCCGTTATGGACAGTCTCTGCCACGGGCTTATTCTAAATGAGTATGGCTACTGCACACGATGTCGAGCGCGCGCGCCGGGAGGGCCAGGTGTTGGGCATTCCCCTGGGAGAGCTGGGCTGGTTCCAATCACTCTTGTTTGGGACGGCGGCCGGGATGGCGGCGTTCTTTCTAGCGACGTTCGTAGCGATCCTCTCCATGCTCGGCTACCGTATGGTGACGGGACGACACCCGGACTTCACCCTGGCCTACCGTCTGGCGGGTCTTCCCGTGGGGGCGGTGGTGATGGCCGTTGCGCTCAGCTTTCTGGGCGTGCAGTGGACGCGAAGGATGGCGCGCAAGCTGCGCAAGCGTTAAGAGCCTGTTTACGATCTCTTGAGCAGGAGCCTGAGGAATGCCAGGTGGACCATTTGCAGGCTGGTGTTCAGTTTGCGCTCGCTCTCCAGCACTGGACGAACCGATTCGAATTGCTCCCGGCTAATGTCGCTTGCGTAAGCTTTTCTCCGTTCCATCCTTCTTGATTACCGCCCCGGAGAAGCCAACGCATATGGCTTCTCAGATTCCTGTGCCACATCGAAACCATAGATCGTAAACAGACTCTTAGGCGGCTTCGGTGCAGGTGTCGGGGGCCTCGGCTTCGATGGGCGTTTCCACCCATCAAAACGCCGCTGCAACCCCGCTTCGGGATGCCCGTTAGCACCGCAGATGCCATAGGCCGCGCAGGAGCCGGCGCGCTGGACGGCTCCAGCCGCATGCGGCAACCCCGCGTCGGGTTCGAATACCATCGGAGCATGGCGACCTGTTTATCTCCCCAGGCGATGACCTTTCTGCGCGGGCTGGCGCGCAACAACCAGCGCGAGTGGTTTGAGGCGCGGCGCAGCCTCTATGAAGAGGCGATCAAGGCTCCCCTCCTGGCGGTGGTGGAGGAGATCAACGCCGCCATGCGGGAGTTTGCTCCGGAGCACGTGCGTCCGGCGCACAAGATCGCGATGCGGATCTATCGCGACACGCGCTTCAGCAAAGACAAGCGGCCCTACAAGACGCATCTGGCGGCATGGTGGTCACGGGCCACGATGGAGAAGACCTCCGGCGGCGGCTTCTACCTGCAAATCTCGCCGCAGCAGGTGATGGTGGCCGCCGGCGTCTACATGCCGGATCGCGAACAGTTGCTCCGCCTGCGGCGCTGGATGAGCGCGCATCATGCGCTCTATCGCAGAACCCGGGAGCCGTTGCTGAAGGCCAGCGGCGGCTTCCAGCCGGTGGATCCGGCGGCGCTGACGCGCATGCCCAAGGGCTTTGCCCGCGACGATCCAGGCGGCGAGCTGATTCGCGCCGGCAACTGGGGCGTGCAAGCGCTCCTGCCCGCCGAATTGGCGCTCTCGCCGCGGCTGGTGCAGCAGGTGGTGCGGCGTTTGCGCCGCGCCGCGCCGCTGGTGGAGATGCTCAACGGCGCCATTCTGCAAGACTCGGCCGAGCCAGGGCAAAGGGCCGGCGTAGTCTCTGCCGGAGCTGCGTCGGACGTGCGGCGAGATCGAACGCCAAGGCGGTTCTTCTGAACCAAAATGGCTTTCGATACGGCAAAAGACGGGTGAAAAAGGATATATTTCGGGGAAATATCGGCAAATATCTGTGGAAATAGGAGAATTATCGTTGACAAAGCGCCTCGGAAGGTTGAAGGTGAACATCGGTGCGGTTCTTCGCAGCCCCATGAATACTGGCGATTTCCTGCTCGACAAAACCTCTGGAAGGGACGGAGGAGGAGAGTGGGGCGCAGCCGGAGGCCGGAGGCGAAGAGGAGCCCAAAGCTCAGCATCAGCCGATTTCTATATCTGACCGAACGAAGGAGACAAAACATGGCAAAGGGAATGACCAAGACGCAACTGGTCCGCAACATGGCGGAGAAGATGGAATTGACCAACAAGCAGACAGCAGCTTTTCTCGACCTGCTGGCAGAGACCGCGGTGAAGGAGACCAAGAAGAACGGTGAGTTCACCATCCCCGGCATCGGCAAGCTGGTGAAGGCGGAGCGCAAGGCGCGCATCGGCCGCAACCCGCAGACTGGCGAAGCCATCAAGATCAAGGCCAAGACGGTGGTGAAGTTCCGCGTGGCCAAGGTGGCCAAGGACACCATCGCTCCACCCAAGAAGTAGTCTGTTTCCGTTGCAGGACGAAGCTTTTCACGAGGTCAGGGAATCCGGTCTTCCGGCTGCTCTGGCCTCGTTTATCTGCGCGGCTGGAAAGACCGTGGCGGGCGCTGCGGTAACGGAGCTGCGGCTGCCGTCCGCCATGCTGTCCGGATTATGCCGGTCCTGCGGGGTTGGGTCCTGTGGAGTTGGGATCTGTGGAGTTGGGTGCTGTGGTCTTCTGATCCGCGCCTGGAGCCAACGCGAGCAGCACCATCCAGAGCCCCACCGAGATGAGCACTCCCTGGCGCAGCGGTTGCGCGTTGAAGTCCCATCCAAAGATGGCCAGAACCAGAAAGGCTCCGAGGAAGTAGATCTCGCCGAGCAGGGCCTGCAGCCAGCGAGGCCGGCGGCCGGCGGCTGGTATCGCCGTGGGCGCGGGCAGGAAGCGCGGGACGGCGGTCTTGTACGCGCGATACGGCTCGCCAAAGCGCTGGTAGAGGAATGTCTCTTCGGCCAGCGCCAGCCGCACCTGGAAGATCCAGAGCAGCGCAAGGCTGAAGACGGCGCCGCTGGGCGGCATCAGGATCGTGACCCCAAGAGTGTGCAGGATGGTCCCCAGGTACAGGGGATTGCGCGTGCGGCGGTACGGTCCGTCGGCCAGCAGCTCCTGGCCCTGCATGGAGGGTGAGTGGACCACGCTTACCCCTGCGTACGCCGTGCCCCAGATGCGAAAGGCCGCGCCCAGCCCAGTGAAGAGCAGGGCCAGCAAGAGCAGCAGCACGGTGGCCGCGCCAAAGCTGAGCCACCCCTGCCGGGCCAGAAAAGAGGCCAGCGTCAGCCAGGTGGAACTGGTGGTGAATCCAGGAACTCCAGCCAGGGAGCGAAGAAATAGCCATGGTGAAGTGAATCCCAGGATGAAGAGTAGCGCATGGATGGGCGAGCGGTACCGGTACTCGAAACGCGTGGCCTGCATAACGGCAGAGTATAGAGGAAGTGCAGCGGGTTGCGCTGAGGCGCGGAGAGTTGGAGCCGCGCGCTACTCCGTGGGCG
>JAJYZE010000192.1 GCA_021800195.1 Acidobacteriota bacterium | reverse complement strand
GTGTGATATCTGTCTCCTGCTGCCACCACAGGACGGTGGGAAGCCCCTGCGCGGCACCCTCATTCAGCAGTACGGTAAAGCCATGATCCTGAGCATACTTGACGGCTGTTCCGCCGAACTTCTGCGCAACCTTGCCGTAAGCCTGCTGAACGTCCTGATTGTAGGCGTTCTGAGCATCTTCAACGTTGCGCTGGAGCGCCTTTTCCTTGTCATCGATGTTCTTCAGGCGGGCCGCCCGCTCTTGGTCGGAGATGTTGGCCGGCAGCGCCTGATACTGCTTCTTCAGCGAGTCAACCTCGGTGGAGAGCGCCTCAATGGCGTCCTTCTTGGGCTCATACTTCTTCTGAATGTCGGCAACGGCGCGTTGACCCTCATTGGTGGCGATCACTCCTTGCTCGAAAGCAATGATAGCAATCTTGGCGGGGATGGCTTGGGGATGTACCGCCGCGGGGGTAGCGTTGGCTGGCTTGGCAACGGCAGATTTGGTGGTCTGTGCGATGAGAGAGGAGGCTGCGAGGCCGGTCGCCAGCGCAGTAGCAAGGACAAGGGTACGGTTCATGCGATGTGTAAGGCTCCTTGACAAGAATCCGGATTCCGGAGATTTCGGCTGGGTTGATCCCGGCGCCACGCGCCGCTGGGAGGGCTGCCGCACCTTACTTCCGCCCGTTGAAACACTCGAGAGTGCCGCCGGCTCGCTCCTTCTCAATGATCAAGTCTGAAGGAATAGGCTCGCGGGCGCGAGAGGACAGTAAGCTGAGCGTAATTATAGGAGACTGGCTAGGCCGGGTCAATCTGCCCCCGGGCAGGGAACAGCCAAACTGTTTGACCAAGCCCCTCCTTCCCCGGTAAACTCATAGAGTTTGGCGGTGTGGCGAGAGTCTCCCTCTCTCTGCTCAGGCAGACGCGCAGATGGACAGGGATCTCAGGCAGCTCTAGGAGTTCGCCCCGTCCAGATTCAGGTCGGCTTTGCGCCGCTCCCGACTTTGGTAGCGGTTCTTGGGGCCTTTTCTTCGCGTCCTTACAACTCCAACAACACATCCCTGCGAGCCCTCGGTTTTGCAGAATCCTGCAAGACGTTTGGTTGAACAAACGCAGAGAGGAAATTGAAAAGGCAGCGTTTGGCGCTTGGCCATCCTGCCATGAGGTTTGAAGCCATGTATGCAGTGATCAAGACTGGTGGAAAGCAGTACCGTGTCGCTCCCGGCGACACCGTCCGCATCGAGAAGTCTGCCCACGAGCAGGGTGCTATCACCTTCTCTGAAGTTCTGGCCGTCTCCAGCGAAGAGGGCAAGTTTGAGAGCGATCTCAACGGTGCCCGGGTCCTCGCCGAGGTTGTTCAGGAGGGCCGTGGAGACAAGATTCTGGTCTTCCACTACAAGCGCAAAAAGCAGTACAAAAAGCTTCAGGGCCACCGCCAGAGCTTTGTCGAGGTCAAGATCCAGGAGATCGTGGTCGGCGGCAGGAGCTTCAAAGCAAGCTCAAAGTAGCCTCCATGCAGCGCGCGATTTAGCCCCGCTGCGCGGACGCGCACCAAAGGGCAAAAGATATTCAGAAGATGCAGCGCCTCCGTGGGGCGCGAAAGGCGGATAGCAATGGCACATAAAAAGGGTTTAGGGAGCTCCAAAAACGGCCGCGACTCCAATGCGCAGCGGCTCGGCGTCAAGCGCTTCGCCGGCGAGACCGTCAGCGGCGGCTCCATCCTCGTCCGGCAGCGTGGCACGCCGCTGAAGCCCGGCAAGAACGTCGGCTGTGGCTCCGACGATACTCTCTACGCCAAGATTGACGGCGTCGTGAAGTTCCAGAATCGCGGCCGGCAGGGCCGCTTCGTCTCCATCATCGCCAGCCAGTCCGCCTCCGCCTGACCCATCTGCCCTGACGATCTAACCCCGGACCCCCATCGCGGCAATGCTGCCGCGTTGGGGGTCCGGAGGGGTTGCCGTTTAGGGCGGAAGGAAAGGCCGCAACGAGCCCGTTTCGGCAGAGCCACCCACTCTCAAAACACGAAGGTGCGCTTCCTTGGCTGGCGGTCAGAGCCGTGCGCCAAGCTGGCTGCCGGCCTGAACTCCCTTGCCCAAGTCTTGCCCAGCTTGGAGTCCCGATGGTCTAGCCAAATCCCAATGCTTTAGCCCTTGCCCTCCAAGGGCCAGGTCAGCCGGTCGACCGAGAAGATGTCCCGGGTGGTGCAGTAACCGCCGGCGCCGTGCATCCTCCCAATCAGCCGCAGCTGGGCGGGATCAATGCGCAGATGCTCCAGATTCGCAAAGGCTGACTCCCGCACGTGCACATACAACACACGTCCCAGCGCAATCGTTCCACTTCCGCCGGGCTCAATCACCTCGAATATCTTGCACTCCAGCCCAACCGGCGATCCCGCAATCCGAGGTACGTCCACCACCACACTCTTGGCCAGATCCAGCCCCGCCAGCTTGGTCTCATCGACCCCGCGCGGAGCATTGGCCGCCGTTACGTTCATCGCCTGCGCCAGGTCCTCTGGCACCAGGTTCACCACAAACTCTCCGTTGGTCCTGATATTGGCCAGCGTGTCCTTGCCCTCCCGGTCTGGCGCGGCGGAAAAGCCAATGGCCACCAGCGGAGGGTCGGCGGACAGAATGTTGAAAAATGAAAAAGGCGCCGCATTCAGACGGCCTTCCCCATCCCGGCTCACCACCCAGGCAATGGGACGAGGCAAAATCACCGAGGCCAGAAGCTTGTAGACATCCGGCTTCGGCATCTCCATCAGGTCAAAGTGAGCAAACCCATTCTTCACGACGTAACTCATGCAAAATCTCCTGTCTTCCTGCTGGTTGGCTTCCGAGCTTGCCTCATTCGACGGGGCCGGCTTCCGTCACCACCGGCTTGCCCTTGTCATTCCAGGCCACAAATGCCGCGGGAACCTGGTGGTCGTGGGTAAACAACACCAGCCACTGCTCCGGAATCGCCCTCGCCCAGAATCGCTTGCGCTCCTGAATACAGGTTAATGGATCCAGGTCATAGCCCATCACCCAAGTAGCGTCCAGATGATGGTGAGTGGGCACCAAGTCGCTGACGTAACATGCATGGCGGACCGCTCCGCCGTGCGCCTTTGCCTCGATATGAACTCCCAGCAGGCTTAAGGTATGGCCGGGCAGATTCTCCACCGTCACGCCCGGCACGATCTGCAGCTCGGTCTGAATGCGCAGCGGAGGCAGCGTCCTGCCGGCCTCCGGCTTGAACCTTGGATCCCCTGGAGTAAAACCACCCCGTCCGCCGGGATCGATCAGCGTAAGCTGGCCGCTCTCAATCAGCGGGTCATAGTTTGGCCATAGATAGCTCACCCGGTCTCGCTCCAGTTGCAGGCGTCCGTGCGCGAGTTCGCCGGCCGGAGCAAAGTAGCGCGCGTTGGGGAAGGTCGGACGCGAGACTCCATCGGCTTCCAGCGTGGTATTCCATCCGCAGTGGTCAAAGTGCAGGTGGGTGTTCACCACGTGGGTGACCTCTTCCACCCGCACCCCCGCTGCCGCCAAGGAGGCCGGCAGGCGTTCCTGATTCTGGTGAATTTCACGTAGCTTGGCTGGCTGCTTGTTCCCAATGCCGGTCTCAATCAGGACCACGGCCGCGCCGGTTCTCACCACCACGGTGTTCAGCCCCAGCAAGATCCGATTCTGCTCATCGGCGGGCGTGCGCTTCTCCCACATCGGCTTGGGCACCACGCCAAACATCGCCCCGCCATCCAGCATGTAGGTTCCATCGCTGCAGATGATCAGCTCCAAATCTCCCAGCGGCCGCCGCAGCCGCACCAATTCATCGTCTTGTTTTGTAGAAGCCGGATGCATTGAGCGAGTATACGTCGCACGCCAGGCAGCCTGCGGCTGCGGGAAGACCCATAATCGCTCGGCGACTTGGCCCGTCGCGCGGCTACCGCGCCTTGGTCGCTCTCATCGCCTGATCGTGAGCCGGCTCGCCTTCCGGCATCAGCACACGGGGTGTCTGGGCGATCATCTCCATGGCCGCAGGTCCGGCAGCGCCCAGCGCCACCGAAGCAGGCTCTTTAGCCTGAGGGGGCGCACCACTCCCCGCCGGCACCGCCTCCGGCGACGTCTGCTTCATCTGGAAGCAGGAGCGGCAGAGCACCGGGCGCCCCTGCGTGGGCTTGAACGGCACGGTGGTTTCAATCCCGCATGCCGAACATGTCGTCCGCGTCTCAGTTCGAGAGAAGGGCAAAACCGGCGTTCCGCTGCCAGTCACTGCCCGGCCCACACCGGCCCGCTTCGCCTTGCAAAGCTTACAGCGCTTGGGGTCGTTCTTGAATTGCTTGTCGTAGAAGAAAATCTGTTCCCCGGCAGTGAACATGAAATCCTGTCCACAGTCGGAGCACTTCAGCAATCGATCGACGAATTGCATTGCGGCTTCTCCCATCCTGCGGGATTGGGATGAATCGCAGCCGGAACCATCAAACCATCAATGGATAAAGCGTCTTCTTGGAATGGCCACAGACCCCCTGCCAACAGCAGGGGGTCACTTCGTGAAGAGAGCGCCACGAAGGATGGGTATCTCCGTGACAGGCAAAGACGCCTCGAACAATGGATGCGTTCAAACCTGGATTGATCTGCTACAAGGGCCCGGTGGTGCCGCCACAGGTTCTCTCACCAAACTCCGAGGAGCCTGCGGCATTCGACGGGAGACAGATGGCCAAGACCGGCATCCGCTCCCCGTCGAGCCTCTCTTACCTGCTCAGCTCAAGACGCCGATTGCCGCACCAGTTCGACTCTGGCGGAACTTGCCCTCAGCATCTCTTTTCCTGACTGCTTCCAACAAATGCACTTCCCCGAAGCAAATCGGTGTTCCAAATCTGCTGCGAACCATCTCCCCGTTCGCATCAGATCTGCTTCTCCGTTTCGCTTCGCCGTGGTTGGCGCCCTGACCGGTGAAATCGCCGGCCAGGGCGCTTTTAGCTAGAACACTCCGGCTTACTCTTGCTCTTTGCGCACCTTTTTGCGGTTTCGCTTGCGCGCCAGCGCCTCTTTCACTCGCTTCTTTTCGCCCGGTTTCAGGTAAAAGGAGTGACGCTTGACCTCTTTGATGATGTCTTCGGTCTGCACCTTCCGCTTGAAACGGCGAAGAGCATTCTCCAAGGGCTCGCCCTCTTGAACACGTACCTCTGCCAAGATGAAATACACCTCCCGACCTGCCAAGACGGCTATCTCATCAGCATAGCCCCTCTCTCTGCTTTTGGCACAGGAAAATCTCCATCTTCCAACGCTTTCGCCCCAGCCGACAGATCGCCTCAGCGAAAGAAAGCGTTGCAATCCGATGAGAAGCTCCGGTTCAAGCACTCTGGCCCATCTTCCAAGCTGGGGTTCCCGCAGCAACCGTCTGCGGACGGAAGATGGTTGTTCAGGCGGCTCAAGCTGGCCCCCAAGGTTCCCCGCCGGGCCGCGCGGCGAGGAGCGATTCTGAGCCACCCGCAAGGATTGCTCGCAAAGAGCCTTTTATACTCATCCTCATGGTCCGTCCTTATCGTGATGTCTGGCCCACGATCGCCCCTGGCTGCTACATCGACCCCTCGGCTCAGCTCATCGGCGACGTTCATCTCGGTCCTCGCTCTTCCCTGTGGCCCAACGCCGTCGTCCGCGGCGACGTTCACCTCATCCGCATCGGCGCCAAAACCAACATCCAGGACTGCGCCGTCCTGCACGGTATGCGCAACCTGCATCCGGTTCTGATCGGCGATCGCGTCAGCATCGGCCACAACGCCACGGTCCACGGCTGCACCGTTGAGGACGACATTCTGATCGGCATCGGCGCCATCGTCCTGAATGGAGCTCATATCGGCTCAGGCAGCATCATTGCGGCCGGCGCCCTGGTTCAAGAGGGCACCACCATCCCCCCAAACTCTCTGGTCGCCGGCGTGCCCGGCAAGATCCGCCGCTCCACCACCCCGGCCGACATCGCCCTCATCCAGTCCACCGCCAACAACTATCTGGACTACATCCTCGCCCATCAGGCCGAACCGGCCGTCTGACCTTGCGGCGGCGTCCCTTGCGGCGGCTTCCCTTCCGGCGGATTCCCTTCCGGCGGATTCAGGATCCATCCCTTATAGCATTTTCAGTGTTGATGGGTGTCCCAAAGAGGGCTTGCAGTGGCGTTTTCATTGGGGAAAACGCCCATTGAAGTCGAGGCATGGGGTACACCTACACTGAAACTGCTGTAGCGCCAGGTTCATGGTGGAGCCCTCCAGAGCCTGCGGCTCTCACCTCTGGCCTGCATCAGCCGCATTAAGGAACTGCGCCACCTGAGCGCCGATCACCGGTTCGCTCAAGCGGTCTCTCCAAAACGCCAGCCCGGCCT
>JAJYZE010000191.1 GCA_021800195.1 Acidobacteriota bacterium | reverse complement strand
TTGGAGAGGCTGTGTGCCTGCTGAAGTATCGTCTGTGCCGGCTTTGGGCCGGCGCTGCGGCCCATTGAGACGGCTTTTCCACGTGAAAACGCCCATTCCAGCCTACAGCTTCAGGATGCGCCGACGCGGAAAGATCGTTAGCTGAAGAGAAACTCCTTGGAGCGAAGGTCCCTGATGGTGTCGCGAAGCTTCGCAGCTCTTTCAAACTCAAACGCCTTGGCGGCTTCCCGCATATCTCCTTCGAGCTTGCTCAGGTAAGCGTCCAGATCAGACTGGCTGGCGAACTCCGTGAGAGCTTCCTCTTCCTGGGCGAGGTCTGCGTAGTCGGCTTGGAGGACGCTGGCCAGGGATTCGTCCAGAGAGCGTATCACGGTCTGCGGGGTGATGCCGTTCTCGCGGTTGTAAGCCACCTGCCGCTCTCGGCGGCGGTTGGTCTCCTCGATGGCTCTGCGCATGGAATCGGTTTGGCTGTCAGCGTAAAGAATCGCTCGGCCCTCCACATGGCGAGCGGCGCGGCCCATGGTTTGGATGAGCGATCCCTGGGAGCGCAGAAAGCCCTCTTTGTCGGCATCGAGGATGGCGACCAGAGAGACCTCGGGAAGATCCAAACCTTCGCGCAGCAGGTTAATTCCGATCAGAACGTCGTACTCTCCGTTGCGCAGTCCGCGGAGTAGACGGATGCGTTCGAGCGTCTCGATCTCCGAGTGCATGTAGCGGCAGCGAACCCCGACCTCGGTGTAGTAGTTGGCCAGGTCTTCGGCCATGCGTTTGGTCAGGGTGGTGACCAGCACGCGCTGGTTTTTGGCGGCGCGCTGGCGAATCTCCGCCAGGAGGTTGTCGATCTGGCCCTTGACCGGCCGAACCTCAACTTCGGGATCTACCAGGCCGGTGGGGCGAATGACCTGCTCCACGACGACGCCAGAGGACTTGGTAAGCTCATAAGGCCCCGGGGTAGCCGATACATAGATCGTCTGGCCGATGCGGTCCTCAAACTCCTGGAAGCGCAAGGGACGGTTGTCCATCGCCGAAGGCAGGCGAAATCCGTAGTCCACCAGGTTTTGCTTACGCGAGCGGTCGCCATGCCACATGCCGTGGAGTTGCGGAACAGTGACGTGGGACTCGTCGATGAAGACCAGGAAGTCGTGAGGAAAGTAGTCGAGCAGGGTGGGAGGAGGTTCTCCGGGAAGCCGTCCTGAGAAATGGCGTGAGTAGTTTTCGATGCCATGGCAGTAACCCACCGACTTGATCATCTCCAGATCAAAGCGAGTACGCTGGTGGATGCGCTGCGACTCCACCAGGCGGCCTTCCTGTTCCAGTTGCGCCTCCCACTCCGCCAACTCGGCGAGGATGCTATCGATCGCGGTGTTCTTGCGCTCTGGTGGAACCACGTAATGGCTCTTGGGATAGATGGGCAGACGAGCATAGCGCTGCTTGACGGAGCCGAAGAGAGGATCGATCTGGGAGAGCGACTCGATCTCGTCACCGAAGAGCTCGATGCGGAAGGCGTCTTCGTCATAGGTGGGGTAGATCTCGATCACATCGCCGCGAACCCGGAAGGATCCACGTTGAAAGTCAACGTCGTTGCGTTCGTACAGGATTTCGACCAGGCGCCGGGTAATATCCTGGCGTTTGATCTTCTGCCCCTTCTCCAGCAACAGCAGCATGCCATAGTAAGCCTCCGGCGAGCCGAGGCCATAGATGCAGGAGACGGAGCTGACGATGATGGTGTCGCGCCGCTCGAAGAGGCTGCGCGTGGCGGAGAGGCGCAGCTTGTCGAGCTCTTCGTTGACGGTAGATTCTTTCTCGATATAGAGGTCGCCCGAGGGTATATAGGCCTCCGGCTGATAGTAGTCATAATAGGAGACAAAGTACTCCACCGCATTGTTGGGAAAGAACTGCTTGAACTCATGGTAAAGCTGGGCCGCCAGTGTCTTGTTGTGCACCAGCACCAGGGCGGGGCGATTCATCTCCGCGATGATGCGGGCCATGGTGAAGGTCTTGCCGGATCCGGTAACGCCGAGCAGCACCTGGTCCTTTTCCCCCGCCTGAAGACCGGCGACAAGCTCCTTGATGGCGCGCGGTTGATCTCCCTGCGGCTTGTATCCAGAGACGAGCTGGAAGTCCATGCTCTTAGGATAGGGGATCGAGGCTCTGTAAGATAGAGAGTGGACGGATGGTGATCTTTCCTGGAGGTTCCGGAGACTTTGACAGAGCTTTGGTTGATGCGGCACGGAGAGACGGCTTGGAGCGCCGATGGGCGGCATACCAGCACGAGCGATATTCCGCTCACCGATCGCGGCCGCGAAAGGGCGAAGCGCCTGCCTGGCTTGCTTGCGGGTACAAAGTTTGGGGCGGTCTTCACCAGTCCTCGGCAAAGAGCCCAGGAGACCTGCCAGATTGCGGGATATGGCGAAGTGGCCGTGGTGGATTCTGACCTGCAGGAGTGGAACTATGGCGAGGCTGAGGGCAAGACGACACAGGAGATGCGAGCGCTCCATGGTCCGCAATGGAGCGTATGGAGCAGTCCACTGCTGAACGGAGAGACCCTGGAGCATGTTGGAGAGCGGGCCGATGCCGTGATTGCGCGATCGCTGGTTGCTGTGCCTGGCCAGGCAGCGGTGGCCTTGTTTGCGCATGCGCACTTCCTCCGGATCCTTACGGCACGCTGGATCGGCCTTTCCCCCTCGGTCGGCGCGCTGCTGGCCTTGGACACGGGAAGCGTCAGCGTGCTCGGCTTTGAGCGCGAGACTAGGGTGATTCGGAGATGGAATCTGTAATCTCCAGATTGCTTCAGCGTGGACGTCGACAGCATTGCGTGACTGCGAATCAGGTGAGATTGGAGGGACCGGAACGAGATGCGGGTAGGAGGCCAGCCTGGAGGTGAGGAAAGGGACGCGATCGTAGACTTGCAACACGTCTTTGTGGCTCGCGGCGAGAGGGTTGTGCTGCATGACGTTTCCCTTCGCATTGAGGCGGGTGAGCATCTGGCGATTCTGGGGCCGAATGGATGCGGCAAATCCACACTGCTGAAGACGATCACCTGCGAGGTCTATCCGCTGGTGAATCCGGCGACTCAGGTTCGCATCATGGGCAGAGAGCGCTGGGATCTGACACAACTGAAGCGCCGTATGGGAGTGGTGGCATCCGACATCCCGGGAGGAAGTACTCTGGCCATTACCGGGAGGGAGGCAGTGTTGACCGGTTTCTTCTCGAGTTCGAGAATATGGCCGAATTTGACCGTAACTGCGGAGATGCAGGAGCGTGCGGAAGAGATTCTCCAGTTGGTGCATGCTGAAGATCTGGCAGCGGTCCCGGTGGGAGAGATGTCAGCCGGGCAGCAGCGGCGAGTGATGATTGGGCGTGCCATGGCAGGAACTTCTCTGGATGCGCAACAGGGCAGTGTTCAGATGCTATTGCTCGATGAGCCCTCGAATGCATTGGACTTGGCTGCGCAACAGGATCTGCGCGAGATGCTGCGCGAACTGGCGCAGAAGGGAACCGCTATTTTGTTGATTACGCACCATATTGCCGACATCCTGCCGGAGATGGATCGCATCGTGATGATGCGCGAAGGACGGATTGTGGCCGACGGGCTTAAGAAGGCGTTGCTGACAGAGATGCATCTCGAGAGGCTGTTCGGACGGGAGATTGTTTTGACGGAGCGAAGCGGCTACTGGAACGCGTGGTAGGGCCTCGTCCAGCCAAGGAAGAAGAGTCTGGCGCAGAGGGCTTTGGCCGCGCCGCACCAGCCAGCCTGACAGGAGAGGCCGGACCGCTTTGCGGAGGGACACATCCGGGTCGGATGGGCTTGAGGTTGTGCTCTTCGGAGTGAATGAAACTCGGAGCGAACCAAACTGGGAGAGGCTGTACCGGCCATCTTCTCCAGCAAATCTTCTCCAGCTCGGCTATGGCCGGACTCCTCTTGTGCCCTGCAAGGCTCCATCCTTTTCAACGCCGGCGTGGATTCCAGCTTCGCTCTTGGATGACGGGTGAGGCAGGACGGAGACGCCCCTGCCCGCTCTATGGCTTCGCTCTATCCTCCCGCAGGCGGCGCCAGCGGAATCAGGTGCTGTTCCGCCACTTGCAGTCTCTCCGTCTGCCCTGGCTGCACCACGAGTTTGAAGGTGGCGATTTTGCCTTCCATCGCAGTGGGTTGCGGAACGGAGTCTACGGTCCATCCATCCGGCACGCTGTGTTCTACGACAAAGACGACCGGTTGCGCAAATGGATTTTGCAGCAAGTACTGCTGCTGCTGCACTACGACCACGCTACGCTGGATGGTCCCGTTCACCAGCGTACTCTGAACGTGGTTTGAAGTAAGTTTACTCTCCAGATGGCAGACCACGGGATCCACCTCTTCTCCGCTGGGCAACGTCTGTCCTCCGGGCACGCTGATTCCCTGGACCCCATCTAGATTGTCCCGAAGAATGAGGCAATCCTGATTCACATGGACCTCTGGCACAGAAGCCGCGGTCCCGCCCGGCGCCTCGGGAGTCTCGCCAACCGCCGATGGGGCCATCGCTACCGCCGGCGGGGCCGGCGCAGGAGCCGACCGGTGAGAGCATCCCGTCCAGCCCGCGGCCCCTAAAGCCACCAGGCTCGCCCATTGACTCACGCTCGATCGTACCTTCATGCGCAACATCTTGTCTCTCCGCCTCATCTCGCTTGCGCCAGTGGACAGGCCCCGGAACGCGCGACAAAACTCCACTTTACTTGTGGAAATACAGGCAATCAATGTTTTGGATGTAACAGATGCTTCTTCTGTTGGTTCAGCGAGCACTTTTCCCTTTGCCCAGGTTTGAGTACTCTTGGGCCATGCGGTTTTCTCCGGAGGCGGCTTGGAATACGTCCTGTTCCGAACCGGAGTTGCTTTGAGTTGCTTGAAGGCGGCCCGGAAGCAACCAATCGGGCGCTTCAAGTTGAGAACAGGCAGACGAACATCCGCCATGGGCGGGCAACTTTTCTGCCCAAAGATTGTTCTTCCATCGATTTCTTGACCTCCCGGCGCAGAAGGTCAAAAACTTCTTCTTTGGCGAGGGTGCCTGTGGATGTCAAGAGCAGCATTGCAAATGTTACCGACAGAAAGATGTCTCGAACCTATGGAACACGCTGAAAGCTCGTCCTTACCGTGCGCGGGCCTTGAGATTCGTCCCTGGCAGGGGACACGCTGGGATCTCCTCTCGCTGGGTGAGGTGATGCTCCGCTTCGATCCAGGCGAAGGCCGGATCGTCAATGCGCGGAGCTTCCAAGTCTGGGAGGGCGGAGGTGAATATAACGTCGCCCGCGGCCTGCGCCGCTGCTTTGGCCAGCGTACGGCGATTGCGACTGCCCTGGTGGATAACCCGGTCGGCCGCCTGGTGGAGGATCTGATTCTGCAGGGGGGCGTGGATGCCTCGCAGGTCCGCTGGGTAGCGTTTGATGGCGTTGGGCGGGAGACACGCAACGGCATCTATTTTCTGGAGCGCGGCTTTGGCGTTCGTCCCGGCTTGGGCATGATGGACCGTGGACACACGGCGATTGCCCAACTTCGTCCCGGCGAGATCGACTGGAAGAGGATCTTTGGGAGCGAAGGCGTACGGTGGTTTCATACTGGCGGCATCATGGCCGCGCTGAGCGAAGACGCCACAGAGGTGGTCCGCGAAGCCATGGCGGCGGCCAGGCAGTACGGCGTCGTGATCAGCTTTGATGCCAATTACCGGCCCTCTCTATGGAAGGCTCGCGGCGGACGCCAGCGTTCGGTGGATGTGAGCCGCTCGTTGTTGCCCATGGTGGACGTCTTCTTTGGTCACGAAGGGGATGTTGCCGCAGAGTTGGGTGAGGCGTCCAGCCGCCCGGCCTGGCATCAGATCGAAAGCTTTCGTTCGATGGCCGAGCGCGTTCATCGCGAGTTTGCCAACCTGAAGGTGATTGCCACTACCATCCGACGGGTGCATAGCACCAATCACAATGGCTGGGGCGGTTTCGCGTACTTCTGCGGTTCCGCGACGGAGAAGGGAGAGGCCTATGCCGGTCTGCATTTTGATGATCTTGAGATCCTGGATCGAGTGGGTGGCGGCGACTCCTTTGCCGCAGGTTTGATCTATGGACTGCTGGAGGGCAGGGGCCTGGCCTGGGCGTTGAACTGCGGCGTTGCCCATGGCGCGCTGACTATGACCACCCCAGGGGATACCTCCATGGTCACTCTCCCCGAGGTGGAACGTCTGATGGCCGGCGCGGCCTGTGGAACGCTGCGTTGATCAAGGTGCGGGGTGTTCAGGGTGCTCCGCCGAAAGACATGGCGCTTCGGAGTGCCTTGCGGTGAAGCTTGCTTGTATACTCAAGCCGAGAAGAAGGGT
>JAJYZE010000190.1 GCA_021800195.1 Acidobacteriota bacterium | reverse complement strand
TCATGTGCGAACGCTGCCTGTCCTGAATACTGGATGGCGAAAGTTCCTATTTGGCGTGCAGCATCTATATTCTCCACCCGGTCGTCGATGAAAAGGATATGGTGGGGAGCTTCACCGAGTCCCTGGATGGAGTGGAGGTAGATGGCGGGATCTGGTTTGGCGAGATGCAGGCGATGCGAAAAAGTATGGTGAGAGAAGCTGTCAATGTCGGGGAGCCGCTTTCTTATACCCTCCTCCATGGCGTCACCCATGTTGGAGAGGATCCCGGTCTTGATGCCTGTACGCTGCAACCGTGCCGCCCAGTCCATCATCGGTGTGTTGGGTCGCGTCCAGGCAACAAGATCCGCCTCCAGCAGCGCATGGAGTGTAGGCTGGTCCAGAGTTATGCCGAACTCGTTTGCGACCTTCTGCCAGTAAGCGGGCCCCTTCAAGATCCCCCGATCATAGGCATCGCGGTACTTCCAGTAGGCCGCGGAAAACTCCTCGGCAGACGACTTCCCTGCGGGGTCCAGCGCGAGCTGAAGGCATCTCCAGTCCATGGCCCGTGGAGACTGGCTGAGCACCATGCCATAGTCAAAGAGCACGGCGCGGATGCTGTTCGGGCTGGTCTTTGGTGGAGTGACGCTGGAAGCCTGGTTCATGCCACGACCATTCTATGGGACCGACGGAGGCATCTCCTTCCAGCCCAATCCGGAAGGTCGCGTCCTGAGTCAACCTGCATCTGCGGGAGACTGCGTCCAAGCTACAGCATTTTCAGTGTTGATGGGTGTTCCGAAGAGGGCTTGCAGCGGCGTTTTCATTGGGGAAAACGCCCATAGATGTCCAGGCGTTGGGTACACCTTCACAGAAACTGCTTGAGCGCCAGAGGAAGCGCCTGGGGGCACGGCATCGAGAGGGCGGAGCCAAGGCGGTGCGACACTGGCTCTGCGGGAGACTCGATCACTTTCTTCCAGAGGACATTTCGAGTGAGCTAGGACGGGGAGGAGAGTCTCCTCTCCTCCCCTGGCCGATTTAGAAGTGCCGGGGCTACGTCAGTCGCCGGCGACGGTCTCCTCGACGTCCTTCTGCGGCTGGGCTGCGGGCTGGATGGCGCTGATCTCGCCGAGCGGGACAAATCCTGGAATCTCCTGCTCTTTGAGGATCTCCTTGCGGTACAGCTTGGCCATGCGGGCGTTCTCGGCATCCTGCTTCAGCTTCTGCTCGCGGGCGCGGAGCTTCTCCTCACGAGCGTTCTTGGCGATGCCGCTCTTGTCGAAGGTATCGTTGGCAGCCGCGTTCACATGCTCCTGGTTGACCACCAAGTCAATCTTCTCCTGCTTTTCCAGGCCGACTTTCTTTCCGCCGGCGAAGATCTCATGGCGACCATGCTCCTCGTACCACTTGGTCAGCGAGGCGGTCATGTGCATCTTCTCAATGATGTTGCGCCAGCCGATGCCCGTGTTGTAGGCGCAGAAGCTGATCTCGCCCTCCTGGGTGGCATAGGGGATGATGCACTGCTCGGTGCGGCGGAAGTCGTAGTTGAACAGATCCTGGAACCACATGCCGGCGATGAACAGGAAGTTCCAGCGATCGGCGCGGCGCTTCTGGATGTCCTCCATGGTGCGGTCTCCGGAGACCTTGCCGTAGGAGCGTCCGGAAGCTCCGAAGCACTTGTCGAACTTGGCCAGCAGGGCGAAGATGCTGAAGTGCTTGGGGGCTTTGTAGGGCTCATAGTTGCGGATGAGCGCCAGAGAGCCGCCCAGCATGGTAAGGAATTTGCCGCGAGCCGCGTCGTTGACCCGGGCGACATCCTTGGCCAGGCGCGAGGCGTTCAGGAACGCCGTCACCGGCACGGCTTCCTTGGTCTCCTTGTCGATCATCAACGCCATGCCGACGCCGCAGTTGGGATGGCAACCGCAGGAGAGCTGGCCCCACTCCCGGTCGGGACCATGTACCAAGTCAGCCCAGTCCGAGAAGGTGGACATGAAGCTGATGGGATACCAGTCGCGGGTGCTCTCACCCAGACCCGTCTGGTCGCGTACGTCGTGAGCCAGATGGGAGAGGGTGTAACGCTGCGCGGCGCGGCGCTCGTCGGAGATGTCCTCATCGCGGCCGGTGAAGCTGACCGGCTGGAAGGAGAGGAAGTTGATCTTCTTGGGGTTGTCCATGGCGAACTGGATGATGCGCCCCACCTGCTCGTTGTTGATCCCGTTGACGATGGTGGTGACGGGAACGATATCCACGCCGGCCTCATGCAGGTTGTGGATCGCCTGCAACTTCACGTCAAAGGCGTTGCCCACCTTGCGGTGTGAGTTGGCGGCATTGCCGATGCCGTCAAACTGGAGGTACGCATAGCGCAGGCCGGCCTCCGCCGCCGCCTTGGCGAACTCCTTGGACTTGGCGAACTCAATCCCATTGGTGGCCGCCTGCACGGAGTTGTAACCCACCTTGCGAGCGTAGGCCACAGCGTCCAGGAAGTAAGGGCTCAGCGTGGGTTCGCCGCCGGAGAACTGCACCGACATCTGCCGCTTGGGCTTGATGGTGATGGCGTTGTCCAGCATGGTCTTGATCTCATCCCAGGTGAGCTCATGCACAAAGCCGACCTGGTTGGCGTCCATGAAGCAGGGGTCGCACATCATGTTGCAGCGGTTGGTCAGGTCGATGGTCAACACCGAGCCGCGGCCATGGGTGACCGTCGAGGTGCCGTGATTGTGCAGCTTGCCGTCGTTGTGGGCGCGGATGTCGCGGCCCGGAAAGACGTCCTCCAGGTGCTTCATCATGGGAGGATCGATGGACATCACATCTTCAAAGTGGCCGTGGATCGGGCAGTCTTTCACCATCAGTATCTTGCCGTCCCGCTCGATGATCTGCGCCTTGATCTCGCCTACCTTCTCATTGAGCAGAATCTCGTGGGGCAGCTTGCCATCCACAATCTGCTTGCGAATCTCTGGAACGCACTTGGGGCAGAGGGAGTCCGTGGTGCGTGGCCAGCCCAGAGGCG
Organism: Acidobacteriota bacterium; assembly: GCA_021800195.1. Lineage (GTDB taxonomy): Bacteria > Acidobacteriota > Terriglobia > Terriglobales > Acidobacteriaceae > Granulicella. Next base: position 3,401 of record JAJYZE010000190.1, on the reverse strand, counting down.
GCTTCTCTTTCTGGTACGACTTGAGCAGCGGCTTATCCGACCACTTCGGAGTAAAGCTTTCATTGGGGCTGATGGAGTTCAGCCGGCTGAACACTGCCCAGGCGCCCCTGGCGCCGACAACGATGCCTTTTTCGAGTAGTTTGGTTGCCTTTCCCATTTTTCGTACCTCCTGAAGATTCTCCGCGGCGATCCGCGCGGTCCTTGCTTTCGTTGATGGACTCAAACGGCTACGCTTCCAGCAGCAACGCTCAAGCCACAAAAGGGCATTCCGGGCTTCCAGAAGCTACTTGCCTTGACTGGTTGCCCTGATTCCTTGCTTTTGAAGCCCGCTGCCACGGCTTCGCCATGGCGGAGGCCCCGATTCCTCAGGCCAACAGTCCAGACTCCTTACCCGAATCTTTGTTACCCCGATCTTTGTTATCCGGATCCTTGGCGAGGGCAAGCAGATCCAGACCGCGTACCATCCCCAGCTTAGGAGGTTCTGGGGCCGCAAGTCGTTACCCAAGCAGTAAACGGGGATATTTTGCAGCGAATGGCAGAAAAGCCAGGGTGGAGCGGGGATCCAGCCGGGTGGACTCTATCGCGGTGGACTCTAACGCCAATGGAATCAAAAGGGTAAATAGCCGCCTCCGAGCCCGGGACAGGAGGGACGGGGGCGGGTGGCGGCGGATGATCTGCTCTGGCGACGGGTTGGGCGGGGCTTGGCTCGCGGCCCGGGGCTTGGCTCGCGGCTGGAGACAGGACGCTACTGGCGCAACTCGACCAGCGTGGCGCCCTGGCCGCCTTCGTTGTAGGGGGGCTCTGTTACCGAGGCAACATGGGGATGCCGGTGCAGGAACTCCCGCAGCGTGCGTCTGAGGATGCCCATCCCGACGCCGTGCACGACGCGGATGCGGGGCAGGCCGGCCAGGAAGGCGCGCTCGATGAAGCGCTCCACCTCGCTTTCGGCCTCGTCGGCGGTTTTGCCGATGACGTTGATCTCATTGCGAAGCGAGTCGGAGTCGTCCGCAGTGGAGAGGGTAATGCCGCCTGGTCCGGTCTCCGGCACTCCCGCCGCCTCCGGCCCTGCCGGTTGGCCGCGGCGGACGGAACGGGCGACCACCTGCGCAATATCGCCGCTACGGACGCGCATCTTCATGGGACCGACGGCCACCTCCAGCGAGTTGCGGTCGAGGATCCGCACGACCCGGCCTTCGCGGTTCAGCGAGCGCAGCCGGACCAGGTCCCCAGGCTGCGGCTCATCCGGCTGCCGGGACGGCCGACTTTCTCCGCCGAGGCCCGGGGAGGGCTCCTGATGAGCCGCCACCGTGCTTTGAAACTGCTCGGAGAACTCGCGCTTGACGCGGGCCACGCGCAGCGCGGCGTCACGCGCGATCTTCTGGGCAACCGTCTTGTCATCGATGGCCTTGACGGTATCGCGTAGCTGGGCCTCGAAGACCTCGAGGAGATCTTTGAGCCGGCGCTCCAGCTCGCGGGTACGCGTCTGCTGCTCAGCGCGCCCCTCCTGCTCCAGGCGCAGCCGTTCTTTGGCCAGGGCGCGCTCGGCGGCAGCTAGGCGTTCGCGCTCCGCTGCGGCTGCCGTGAGCTGGGCGTGCAACTGTTCCAGAAACCTGCCGATGTCCACCTGCTGGGTGGTCATCTGAGCGCGGGCCTGGGCCACAATAGCCGGATCCAGCCCCAGCCGCGCGGCGATGTTCAGGCCGGCCGAGGCGCCCGGCACGCCCAGGCGCAGCTCATAAGTGGGAGACAAGGCCGCCTCATCGAAGCCGACGGCGGCGTTCAGCGCGCCCGCCTGCCCCGGCAGCCCGGCCTGCCTTGCCGCGTAGACCTTCAAAGCGGTGAGATGGGTGGTGATGATGCACCAGACGCCACGGCGCAGAAAGTGCTCGGCCACGGCCACAGCCAAAGCCGCACCCTCCTCCGGATCCGTCGCCGAGCCCAGCTCATCCAGCAGCACCAGCGAGTGCGGATCCGCGCGCTGGGCGATGCGTTGCAAGTTAGCGATGTGCGCCGAGAAGGTGGAGAGATTGCGCTCGATCGACTGCGCGTCCCCAATGTCGGCGTAGATGGCGCTGAAGAGCGGCAGGCGAGCTCTCCGAGCCGGCACCGGCATTCCCGCCTGGGCCATCTGCGCCAGCAAACCGACGGTCTTGAGCACGACGGTTTTGCCGCCAGTGTTGGGTCCGCTGACGATCATCTGCCGTTTGCCGGCGGGCAAAGCAATGGTCAGGGGAACGATCCGGCCGCCCTGGAAGCGAAGCCGAAGGTCCAACAGAGGATGGCGAGCGAGTTCAAGCTCGAAGACGAGCGCCGGCTCGGGGTGGGCGGTGGAGGACTCCGCGCCGGCCACTGCCTGTGGACGGTGGCTCGCCGCGAGAGAGGCCTCCGGGTCCGTGGGGCTCAGCGCCGGCCGCACCCAATCGAACTCGGCGGCAGCCTTGGCGATGGCCTGGTGGGCATCAGCCTGAGCCAGTACCTGGGCGCCGAGCAGAAGCGCCGTGGCGTGGGCCGAGAGCGAGCGCGTCATGGCGACCAGGATGCGATGAATCTCGGCCTGCTCCTCATCCAGCAGCCGGGTGAGCTCGTTGTTGTGCTCGATGGTCTCCATGGGTTCGATGAAGACGGTCTGGCCGCTGGAGCTGGAGCCGTGAACCACGCCGCCCACCCGGCGCCTGAACTCGGTTTTGACGGGTATGACAAAGCGCTCACCCCGCACGGTGATCAAGGCATCCTGGGTGCTTCCGTCCTCCGAGAGCCTGGCCAGAGCCTGGCGCAGGCTGGTCTGGATCGCTCGATGCTGCTGTTCCAAAGCTCTGCGGATGCGGCGCAGCTCCGGCGAGGCATCGTCGTTGAGAGTGCCGTCGGGCTCGATCTTGCCGACCAGAGAGCCGAGGAGGTGGCCCAGATCGTGCGGCTCGAGCGGCTGCGTGAGCTTCCGCAGGCCGGGAAGGGAGTCTCGGTCCGGAGACGCTGCCGAGCGCACGCCCTCGACCGGCAACAGCACCTGTCGGCGCCAGGCCGCCACGCGCTCGGCGTGTACCAGCAGAGCGCGAATCTCCCCAACCTCCAGCGCCGCGCCCTCGATGCGCGCCCGTTCCAGCATCTCGGAAACATCGAAGATGCCGCGAAAGTCGAACCCTCCACCGGCGATCCATTGTTGCATTTCAGCGTTGCGCTGTTGCTGCTGCTCCACCCAGATGAGGTCGGAAGAGGGTTCCAGAGCCGATAGCCGGCGCTTGCCCAGCTCCGAGAGAGCGCGCACGGCGAGGAACGCTATCAGCTCCGCCCACTGCAGCGCCTCGGCGCCGCTCTCAGCCAGCCGCGAGGGAGGCGCCGCGCTCGAGTCAGGCGAAGGCAGGGACGGGGAGGCCACATCCTTAGCATACGGGCAACGGGCTGCA
>JAJYZE010000189.1 GCA_021800195.1 Acidobacteriota bacterium | reverse complement strand
CGGCGTGCATCTGGGCGCAGTGGCTGCCCTGGCGACCGCACAGGCACTTGCTCTCTGCCGCCGCGGTGGCGCTGCGCTGGGCGTAGACCTTCTGGGCCGCCACCAGGCCGTCGCCAAACTTGGCCCCAAGCTGCGGAACCGACTTGACCACCACCTGCTCCAGCGCCCCGATCAGCGCAATGGTGTCCATGTAGTCGAAGAAGCCCAGATGCGCAATGCGGAAGATCTGACCTTTCATCTCCCCCTGGCCGTTCGTGATCACCGCGGCAAAGCGCGCCTTCAGTTCCTTGACAAACACACCGGAGTCCACGCCCTCCGGAGCCAGGACGGCGGTTGCGGCCGCGCCGGAGGTCTCCGGAGCAAACAACTTCAGCCCCAGAGCTGTCACCGCGGCTCTGGTCATCGCCGCAACCGTCTCGGCGTTCTCCACCAGGCGCTTGCGGCCCTCCACCAGGCTTCCGTCACCCTGCGCCGCGATCCAGTCAAAGGCCGCTCCCAGAGCCGCAATCAGCGCTACAGCCGGGGTGTAGGCGGACTCGCCCGCTTTGGCGTTCTTGCGCTCCTTGCGCAGGTCAAAATAGTAGCGCGGGTTGTAGGTGGCCTCCATGCGGTCCCAGGCGCGCTGGCTTACCGCCAGATAGCTCAGTCCCGGCGGAATCATCACCGCCTTCTGGGAGCCGCCTACCAGCACATCCACGCCCCATCCATCCATGTCCAGGTGGGTGGTGCCCAGGCCGGTGATGGCATCCACCACCAGCAGCGCCTCCGAGTTTGAGTCCTTGAGCAGCTTGGCGATGGCGGGAACACAATGGCGCACGCCCGTGGAGGTTTCCGTTGCCTGCATGAAGACGGCGCGCGTCTCCAGATGCAGCGAGGCCTTCACCTCATCCAGCGAGAAGGTCTCGCCGTAGGGAGCGCTGACCACATCTACATGGCAGCCAAAGGCCTTGGCCAAGGCTGACCAGCGCTCACCGAACTTGCCGGCGGTAAGCACCAGCACGCGGTCGCCCGGCGAGGTCAGGTTGGACACCGAGGCCTCCATCGCTCCCGTTCCAGAGCTGGAGAGCAGGATCACGTCGTTCGTGGTGCCTACGAACTCCTTGAGTTGACCGAGCACGCGCGTGTACAGGGCGCGAAATTCGGCCGTGCGGTGATGAATATCGGCCGCCGCCATCGCAAACTGCGCGGCGGGAAGCAGGGGGGTGGGTCCAGGCGTAAACAGGCGTGTTTTTCGAATCATAGTCTCCATTTTAGCCGTTTCACCCCAACCGGCTGCCTGACGCCGTTGGGATGGCGCGCATCTCTCACCTCTTCTTCCCACTGCAGCCGTGAAGCCTTTCTTGAGCCGCCTCACGCAGCCTCGGCCGTACCCGCCAGGCACGCCGGTACACTGAATCAGGGAGACCACCAGACGGCGGCCTGGGCGAGGACCGGAGACGCGAAGGCGGCAAGCCCCAATTGATCGGAGAGGATTCATCATGGCTGCGATTGGAGACAAACTAGGCAAAGATATTGTGGAGGCGATGAAGGCGCGCCGGCAGGATCAGCTCACCGCTCTGCGAATGGTCAAATCTGCCCTGCGCAGCAAGGAGATCGACAAGCGCGAGCCGTTGACCGATGCCGAAGAACAGGCGGTGTTGACCACGCTGCTCAAGCAACGGCGGGAGAGCGTCGAGCAGTTCACCAAGGGCGACCGCCCGGAATTGGCCGCGAAAGAGCAGGCCGAGATCGCCTGGATTGAAGGCTACATGCCCCAGGCCGCAGGCGAGGACGAGCTGCGTTCGTTGGTGATTGCCGTCGTGCAACAGATCGCCGCTGAGAACGGCGGGACGCGCCCCGGACCCAAAGAGATGGGCATGGTGATGAAAGCTGCGCAGCAGAAGATCGCCTCCAGCGGCCTGCGCGCCGACGGCAAGCTGGTCAGCGAACTGGTCAAGGCGGAGCTGGCCAAAGGCTAACCACTTCAACGGCTGCGCGGCGCGCCTGACCATCCCCTATCCCAACTTGGGGTGCAGCGGCAGGAAGCCGGCTTTCTGCTGATAGGCGTAGGCTAGCAAGGCTGCCTTGGCGTCCCCATAGAGTGGCGCTAGAAAGGTGATGGAGACCGGTGTGCCGGGCCCGCCGTAGTCCGGCCACGGATCTTCCGGTCCGGCGGCAAACGGCGGCGCATCCGGCCCGCGTAACCCGTTGGGAACAATCACCGCCGGTTGACCACAAAGGTTGGTGGCCACCAACTGCTCCCCTTCGCTGGGAGCCACGATCACGTCAAAGCCCGCGAAGAGCTGATGCATGGCCGCCAGCGCCAAGCTCCGGGCACGCTCGGCCTGGATGTAATCCACCGCCGGAATCAGCCGCGCGGCACGGAAGATGTTTGGCCAATCATCGGACTCCTGGCCCGCCAGCAGAGCATCTCGGCCGGAGGTGGTGAGCTCGTCGAACGCTGCGGCGGACTCGGCGTCCAGGATGTTTAACAGCGAAGAGAAGTGGAAGCCGGGCAACTCCACCGGCGTCAACTTCACACCCATGCCGCGCAGAACCCGCAGGGTATGCGCGTGGAACCGGTGATCGTAACTGCGCTGCGCCAGATCTCTCTTGCGCCGCTCTTCCCTCTTCTTCTGCGCCGCAGGGCTCAACTTGCCAGCCGTCTCCGGCGCAGCCGGCTTCGATGTAGGTGCCGCAAAGGCGGAAGCGATGTAGCCCACCCGCAGCGTCTCCCAACTAGCCGTCAGATCAGTGTGAAAGGGTGCCGGCTGCACGCTCTGGTCATACCCGTCCGGGCCGTAGATGGCGTTCAGCACCAATGCGCAGTCCTCCACCGAGCGCGCAATGGGACCGATCTTGTCCATCGACCAGCTCAGCGCCATCGCGCCGGTGCGCGGCACCAGGCCGAAGCTGGGACGAAGTCCCGTCACCCCGCAGCGCGTGCTCGGAGAAGAGATGCTGCCCAGAGTCTCGGTGCCGATGGCAAAGCCCACGCAGCCGGCTGCGGTCGCGCTGGCGCTGCCGGCGGAGCTGCCTGAACTTCCTTGCTTCGGATTCCACGGATTGCGGGTACGTCCGCCGGGTTTGCCGGAGCCCTGCGGATAGCCCCACAGATCCCCCATCGCCAGAGCGCCCATGCTGAGCTTGGCCACCAGCACGGCGCCAGCCGCATCCAGGCGCTTCACCACCGTAGCATCCTCCGAGAAGCTCTGCTGCTCGAAGCCGGCCGCGCCCCAGGTGGTCGGATAACCTTTCACCGCCAGCAGATCCTTCGCGCCCCAGGGAATACCCTGCAACGGACCGCGATCCTGGCCCGCGGCGAACGCGCGGTCCGCCGCCTCGGCCTGGCCCAGCGCGCGCTCTTCCGTCAGGGTGATGACAAAGTGCAGCATCGGGTCGTAGCGTCTCAGCCGCGCCAGATAGAGCCGGGTAAGCTCCACCGAACTCAGCTTGCGCAGGCGCAGCAGCTCCCCGAGCTGACGCACCGTGGCAAAGGCAATCTTCTCCTCCTCCGAAGCCGAGATCCCAGCGGCCAAGATCCCGGCGACAGAGGGAGCCGGTCCAACCACCACCGGCCGCGCCACTGCGGACCGCGGACCGGGCGTCCCTGCTGGTACAGGATTGAAGACCGCTGTAGGAGCAATCCGGTTGGGCAGATCCAGCTTGCGCACCTGCAACGCCATGCTGCGCTGCTCAGTTACGCCATCCAGCATCATCTGGATCTGCTCCGGCGTCAGCTTCACCGCAGCAATCGCCGCCGCCGATTCAATCATCTCTGCCGTCACCGCAGGCCAAGCCTGCGGATCACGCGGCCCGGATTGAGCGGACGCCGAGCCGGTGGCCAGCGCCAACAGCGCTCCGGGAAACAGCGTGCCCCCCACTCCAGCAGCCGCGGAGACAGCCAGGAAGCGCCGCCGGGTTGCATCCATGCGTTCGTCAGATCTCGTCTGTTCTGGATTCATTTCGCGATACTACATCCTGGCGCGGCGAAGCGAAAGCCTTGCGGAGGCTCGGCCAGCCTGGCTTCGTCTGTTCTTCCCTGCCGTCCGGAGAAATCTCCCGCGTCCTGCCGGGTGGCCCTCATGCGGCATGACACCGCTCAGGGCAGCCCAAGCAGAGCCATTCTCGGGAGTGAGATCCTTACTGCGGGAGCGGCTCGTTGCGCGTCAGCAGGTAGTAGGCAATCGGCGTCACCACAAGGCTGAGGAACATCGAGAGCAGCAGGCCGCCAATCACCGCAATCGCCAGCGGCTGCAGCATCTGAGAGCCAGCGCCAAAGGCGAACGCCAGCGGCAGCATGCCGCAGATGGCGGCCGCGGCCGTCATCAGGATGGGGCGAAGTCGACGCTGCGCGGCCAGCAGCATGGCCTGGCGCGGATCCATGCCTTCACGGCGGTAGCGCTCGTCGGCATCCAGCAGCAAAATACCGTTCTTGGCCACAATCCCGATCACCATGATCGCTCCCATGAAGGAGGCTACGTTGAAGCTGATCCCCGTCACCAGCAGCGCAAAGACCACCCCACTGATGGAGAGCACGGAGGAGGCCAGGATCGCCAACGGCGCTGAGAAGTTGCGAAACTCCGCCAGCAGAACACCAAAGACCAGCACCAGAGCGAGCAGCAGCACCCGCAGCAGGTCGGCAAAGGACTTCTGCTGCACCTCGTAAGCGCCGCCATACTCCACGCGCACGCTGGGCGGCAGATGCAACGAGTCTGTCACGCTGCGCACCGCGCTCACCGCCGTGCCCAGATCCGTTCCTTCCAGGCTCGCCGTCACCACCACCAACTGTTGCAGATTCTCGCGATGGATCTCATGCTGCGGCGGCAGCTCGGTCACGTGGGTCATCGCGCCCAGGGTCGCCAGATGCCCGCTGCTGCTGTTGAAGACCGTGTTTTCGATCGCATCCAGCGAGCCGCGCGTCTCCTTCCCCAGCCGGATGCGAATCGTATAGGGACGGCCGGCGACGATCAGCGGCGCGTTGGTGGTCACCCCATCCAGAATTGCAGTCGCATCTTCAGCCACCTCCGCCGGCGTAAAGCCCATGCGCGCGGCCAGCATCGGATCTACCTGGAAGTTGGTCGCCGGGCCGCTGCTGGTGTTCTCCACCCCATCCTCAATGTCCACCACACCCTTCACCTTGCCAATCGCCCTGGCCACGCGCGGCGCAATCTGGTCCAGCAGCGCGGCATCGTCGCCGAACAGCTTGATCTGGATCGGTTCCGGCGCGTTGGATAGATCCCCGATCATGTCCTGCAGCACCTGCGTGAACTCGACGTCCAACTCCGGTTCCTTGGCCAGAATCTGCTCCCGGACACTCTCCATCACCTGATCAATGCTGCGGCTGCGATCGGACTTCAGTTTTACGGTGAAGTCCCCCGTGTTGGCCTCCGTCACCGCGGCCAGCCCTAGCTGAAGTCCCGTACGCCGAGAGGTGTTCTCCACCTCGGGCGTATGGCGCAGAATCCGCTCCACATGCTCCAGCACGCGATTGGTCTCAGCCAGCGAACTTCCCTCGGGCATGATGTAGTCCAGGATGAAGCCGCCCTCATCCATCTCCGGCAGCAGGTCAGAGCCCAGAGAGCGATACGCCAGGAAAGCGCCGGCGACCAAAATCACGCAGCCTGCGCCCAGCAGCAATGGCCGGCGCAAGCTCCACTCCAGCACCCCGTGGTGCCAGCCAATGACGCGCTGCAGCAGCCTTCCCACATGGTGCTGCTCACCCGAAGGTTGCTTTGGATGCTCGCCCGATGGCCGGTCTGCGGCTTGCACCTCTTCTTCCTTCTTTGCGCGGAGCAGCACCAACCCCAGGCCAGGCGTCCAGGAGAGCGCCAGCACCAGCGAAGTCAACAGCGCAGCCGTCATCGTAAGAGCCAGTGCACGAAAGAAGCTGCCGGTCACGCCCGTTACCGCGATCAGGGGAAGGAATACCACCACCGGCGTAATGGTGGAGCCGATCAGCGGCGTAGCGATCTCCCGCAGCGCTTTGCCCACAGCTTCAATCCGGCCCTCGCCCGCGTCGCGGTGCAGCACGATGTTCTCCACCACCACAATGGCGTCATCAATCACCAGACCGATGGCCGCCGCCAGCCCACCCAGGGTCATCAGGTTGAAGCTCTCCCCCAGCACCCACATCACCAGCACCGTCACCGCCACGGTCACCGGAATCACCAAACCGGCGATGATCGCCGAGTGCCAGTCGCGCAGGAACAGATAAAGGATCACGCAGGCTAGAACCAGTCCCAGAAGGATGGCGTCGCGCACGCTGCGGATGCTCTCCCGCACCAACTGCGACTGATCGTAAAACGGTTGCAGCGTAACGCCCTTGGGCAGACTCTTGCGCAATTGGCTTAACTCCACGGCCACTTCATCGGCCACGGCGACTGTATTGCCCGAAGGCTGGCGGGTGATGTTGATCAGCACCGCCGGATTGCCGTCGGCAGT
>JAJYZE010000188.1 GCA_021800195.1 Acidobacteriota bacterium | reverse complement strand
CGGCAGTGCCCATTCCCTATGCACGCGTCGGTGAGGATGGCATCCATTATTTCGGGCCGACACAGCCCAGCATACCGCTCGGCCCGGTGCGCGCCATACTCATCGGGCCCCAGGCTCAAAAACTGGCACAGTCGCCCGCGATCAAGGCGGAGTTGGCTGCTGCCGCGCAAAAGGGGCGCGCCTGGATGCTGCTGCCTGTGGACAGCGACCAGCAGTGGGGCGCTGCATCCACCCAGTTGGTTCGTGACTTGTGGAACGAACACCCTCTGGCAATCATTGCTTTCGGCAGCAAAGCCGGTCATCTGTCGGAACAGTTGGCGCTGAAGACCTTTGTCCCGGTTGTGGCCGTCTCCGACGACCGGACTCTGACCTCCGCGGCCGTGCCATGGATCTTCCGCCTCCCGACGGGAACCTCCGCGGTGGCCGCGCTGCATCTCCTCGCAGACGCTGAGGCTCGCGGAGGGCCCAATCCCGAACGGGTCAGGAATGTGCTGGCCTCGGGAGATCTGATCTCAGGATTCGCATTTCTTTCCAGCGGAGATCTGCGCCAGCCATAAGTCCCCGCTTCGCCTACGTAGCAAAAGAACCACTGGCTGGAGCCAGTCCGGAGAAAGTGGCCGCATAGGGAAGACAACCTCCTTCCTCCCGGGGACGGTCTCCAGCGGTCGGGTACCTCTGTACCACTGGTCGTGCTGGCAGATTGGCGTTTGCAGCGCCGGCAAACGCGTGAGCGCTCAACGAAGCCCAGGGTCAGAGCGCGGCGAGTTCGGCCATGGTCGTGTCGTGGCGTAGCTTCCACTGGTCGGGGAGCCACAGGTCGAGGTCGGCGTCGGGCGTGACCGGCAGGTTGGTAAGCAGTTGGGTGAAGTAGATTTGCGGGTCGACCGCGTGGCGGCGGCAGGTCGAGGTCAGGCTGGAATAAGATGGCTGCCGTACGTCCGCCGCGCGGGTTGCCGACGAAGAGGCTGTTCTTCCGGTTTAGAACCACGCGCTTCATCTCGCACTCGCTGACACGATTGTCCAGCGGTATGGCGGGGTCGAAGAGGAAAACAGTCATCTCGGGCCATTGCCGGAGGGCGCAGCCGACAGCGTCGGCCATGGGATGCTTGGGCAGCAGGTACTCTTTCCAGCCAAGCAGCTTCTCGCGCGGCGCCGAGTCCTCCCCGCGCAGCGCCAGTCTGGCCGCAGGCTCCAGATCTTTTGCCTTGCGTTCGACCGCGTAGAGCGCGCGCACGTACTCGACCGCGGCAGCGGCGATCTCGGGAGCGGACTTTTCGGCTTCGACGAATCTTCTTTTCAGATGCGCCCAGCAGCCGGCGTGCGTGATGCCGTTGCGGGCGACAACTCCGTTGTAGCCGTCGTAACCATCGGCGAGCGCCAACTCGGCAGTCCCATCATCCCCACCCTTGCTCTCCCACGGCGACCGGCATCGCTTCCAGCACCCGAATCACCGCGCAAAGTTGATCGCCGTCAAATCCAGGCCCCACCAGAAGGCTGCGCCCACCGCAAAGGGGAACTTCGATGGTAGACCTGTTCGAGCCCAACGAACTGCCCTCGGTCGGCTCCGCTTGAAGAGCCGGTGACTGGCGACTGGGTTGTTTCTCGCGAATGCCCCAACGACCGCAACCTCAACAAAACCGTCTGCCGCTCCATCCCTCAACCTCGGCCGCCAGGCGTAAAACCGCCCAACGCGCAGATCGCGTGCTCGGCAAAACGCCGCCACGCTCGCGCCGCTCATCTCCTGATCTCGAACCTGCTCCCGCCAAACCACCTACTCCGTCTTATCATGACGCCGCATGGGTCGAGTCTTACGCACCTCGACATCCCGCACAAGATGGCCTTCGTTGAGCGCTCACGGAATTTCTGCTCGATCTGAGGGTCAAGTCAGTACCGTCACCGGACCGCGACCCCTCCAGTTCGGGAAGGGAGACTGGCTGGCTCGCCGCAGTCGTCCTATCATCTCCCGCAGGCGATGGCGTCTGGCAAGCAGCGTAACTACAAGCAACTCGAGTCGATGGAGATCCGCCCCATGCCATTCTGGCGGCATGGTTTGGGCCAAGCTCCACAGAATGTCGGGGTCAAACTCTTCCATCCGGCTGAGCCATGGTTCGAAGCTGTTCCACCCGGTCACCCCAGCATAGACTCTATTGTCTGTGCACCTTCCTAGGAGTGGGGTGTCCTGAAACTCCCAACGGCTGCCGCTGAAGCAGGACCCCTGATCGATGAACAGAACACGATACTCGGGCTCTTGCGCATTGCGTAGAAAGATGGCTTGGCGACGGTCGGTGTTGCCGGTCCATTGGTCGAAGGCGAGCATGGGGGCGAACTCACCTAGATTGCATACATTGCGGAGCCACTCGCCAGGCAGGAGATCAAAGGCTTGCTGATGCAGAACCCCAGCGCCGAAACGGCTTCCGAACTGCAAGCCGCTAGCGCATCTCTCCCAACGCTGGTCTCCATAATGAATGATGAGTTGCGGACTGCGTTCGATCAGCCATTCACTGACCTGGATCATTCCCGTCCTCGGCACGGACAGCCCCACCACCTCTGCCATGCGGTTAGCCAGAAACTCATTGGCCGGTACCCGGGGATGCTGGGGATTATTCTTGAACTTAACCACCCACACTGCGTGGTCTTCACCCAAGATCAACTTGCTCTGCGAACCGCCTCGCAGGGAGGAGATCGCGTGCATCGCCCTTATCGGCGTCTCTTGGAAAGGCCCCATCTGTCTGGCCGGCTGTCCGGTCAGCGTAGAAACGGCTTCTGAAGCCCCATGCGCTGTCTCCGCCAAGGGGTTCAGCGATGCTTTGCTCTCCATCCGTCGGGAGGCGCACAATAAGGGTTCTACAGACGCGTCTACTGTCACACTCTGCCACGCGCTCGCTCCCATAAGCACACACCTCTAGGTGTTAATCGGAGAAAGAAGGTGTATCATGAGATGTGTCGCAATTTGGAGCATCCTTCGCCCAGATTCCATCGCAGTCCGCCGCCCGATACCCTCCGCGCTTCCAGTCTGATCCCAGCCAGCGCATGAAGGCCCTCCAGTGGGTTGTCATTCTTCCAACCCATGCTCTTGTTCGCTAAACCGAGCTCGGGCCTCCACTCTGCCGTCCACAGGTTCGTGGCGACTGTTGGTCGGATCCAACCGCCCCGCTCTAATGCCGGCTTGTTCGGAAATTCCCAGTTCTTTCCTGGCTCCTTATGCTTGTCAGCGCCAGTTCTTGCCTGAAAGCGCTCTCCAAGTGCGTACCTGGATCTTCACTTCTCTGAGCCTGCCAACAGCCTCGCAACCGATCCCCGGCAACAATTCTTCCTCGCCCTCGGAGCCGGCAACACGGAACCAGAGTCCTCTGCGGAGATGAGCGGTCTACTCTCTCTATCCCACTCAGGACTGGTCTCAGTCACCACCCTTTCATCCGCGGAGATCCAGGATCTTCGTCTTGTGATGAAGCTCACATACGATCGCCCTTTTCGTGCCGCCCAATAAGGCAACATCGAATTGTCCTCCCGAGATTCACCCTCTAGAGGGCCGGTTCGCTGCAATTGCCGGGCGAAAGCGACATCGCTTGATGAAAAACTTCAGGGATTCGGAACATCTGCTCAGATTCGCCTTTCTGTTTGCGATGGTGCTCGCCCTCTTTCTAATCGTGCGCCACTTCGTCGTGCCCAAGAGTTTCGGAGAATACGGCCACTATCGCGGGGCTGCCATCGGCGAGACCGCCGCACGGCCGATTCACTTCGCCGGACAATCCGCCTGCGCAACCTGCCACACGGACATCGCGGCAACCAAACAGGCCGGCATGCACGCTGGCGTTCACTGCGAAGCTTGCCACGGGCCTCTGGCCAAGCATGCCGCCGATCCGGCATCCGTTCAGCCGCCCAAACTTGACACCGCAGTTTTGTGCGTCCGGTGCCATGCAGCCAGCGCCGCCAAGCCGAAGAACTTCCCCCAGGTAGCCGCGGCAGAGCACTCCGGCGGATTGGTCTGTGAGACCTGCCACCACCCCCACAGCCCTGCTATTCAAAGTGAAGGCGCCAAATGAATCTCAGTCGACGTCAATTTCTCGTGCTGGTGCCAGCCACGGCTGTCGCATGGCAGTATGTGCTTGCCGGCACCCCCCGGGATGCCCCTAACTACCAGCTCGCCGACCACTGGTGGGGCATGTTGCTTGATATCACCAAGTGCATCGGCTGCGGAAACTGCGTCCGCGCCTGCCAGGCAGAGAACGATGTCCCTGACGGATACTTTCGCACCTGGGTCGAACGCTACCTCAGAACCGATTGGAATCTGACCACCCCGGAGGTCATCTCTCCCGACGGCGGCAAAGAAGGCTTCCCGACCGCCGAAGAGGTCAAGGATGGCATGTACTTCTTCGTTCCCAAGATGTGCAACCACTGCGCCGACTCTCCCTGTACCCAGGTCTGTCCCGTAGGAGCCACCTTCATCACCCCGGACGGCGTCGTCCTCATCGACCAGACCTACTGCCTTGGCTGCGCCTACTGCGTGCAGGCCTGCCCCTATGGGTGCCGCTATATTCACCCTACAAGACACGTCGCCGACAAGTGCACGCTCTGCTATCACCGCATCACCAAGGGCCTTACCACGGCCTGCTGTGAGAACTGCCCCACCGGGGCGCGTCAACTGGTCGATCTCAAAAACCCCAATGATCCCATCCATGCCTTTTTGAAGACGCATGACGTGCATGTCCTCAAGCCGGAGATGGCAACGGGAGCAAAGGCCTTTTACAACGGTTTGGATGGCTCGGTGCGATAAAAGGAGGAACGGACCATTATGGGCGGCGTCGAAGGCTACATGTATCCCAATGAGATCAATCTGTACTGGAGCGTCCTGATCGTCGTGTACCCCTACGTCACGGGACTGGTCGCAGGCGCCTTCATTCTGGCATCCCTGGTCCGCATCTTCAACGTGAAAGAGGTCGCCCCGACCTATCGGCTCGCTCTCTTGACCGCCTTGGCGTTCCTCATTGTGGCGCCCTTGCCGTTGCTGCTCCACCTCGGTCATCCCGAGCGCTGTTTTGAGATGTACTTCACCCCCCATGACACCTCGGCCATGGCCATGTTTGGCTACGTCTATATCTGGTACCTAATGGCTGTGCTGTTGTTCGAGATCTGGCTTGACTTCCGCCATGACATCATCCTCACCGCCCGCTCCTCAAAGGGCCTCAAGCGAGCCTTCTATGTCCTGCTGAGTCTGGGCTCGAATAACACCAGCGAGCACTCTCTCGCCGTCGATGAACGTGCCGGATGGATCGTCACTCTGATTGGCATTCCTTCCGCCTTCCTTCTCCACGGATACGTTGGCTTCATCTTCGGTTCCATCAAAGCCAATCCGTGGTGGAGTTCACCCCTCATGCCGGTGGTCTTCATCTTCTCCGCCATGGTCTCCGGCATCGCTCTGGTGCTGCTGGTCTATATGTTCACCACACGTGCGCGCCATCGCGAAATCGACATGCCCTGCGTGGACACCATCGCCAGGTATCTCCTCTATATCTTCATCATCGACTTTGTCATGGAGATGCTCGACCTGGTCCATCGCATCTATGTCGCCGACGAGAGCTTCCGTTCCATCAACTTTATGGTCCACACCAAACTCTACTTCTCCCAGATTGTCCTTCAGATCTACATCGGAACCCTGGTACCGCTGATCCTCCTGGGCATCGTTCAGGTGACCAGACTCTCCCCATCCCTGCGCAAGGCCATCTATGCCCTTTCGGCTGCACTGATCGAGATCGCAGTGGTCTCCATGCGCTGGAATGTGGTCATCGGCGGGCAGCTCTTCTCCAAAAGCTTCCTCGGATATACCACCTACAAGATCGGCCTGATTACTCACGAAGGGCTGTTCATGGCCGTCTTCCTCACCCTGCTCCCGCTGGCCTTCCTGTGGGTCCTGGTCAAGATACTTCCCCCTTGGCCGGAGCTCAAGCGGGGTATGAATCGCGTCGCAAGTGTAACCATGCCATAACTGCGCCCGACTGAGACCATCCCGGGTGAAGGGGGGACCATGAACGAAGACCCCTTAAACGAGGTCGAGCAGTTGAGCCAACGCCTGGACGCTCGATTGCGTGCATTGGAGAGGCGGGTTGATCAGCTGGAGCGCCGGCAGGAAAGATCCTCGTCTCCACGAAACCCTTCGCTCGCTCATGCCCTGGAGCCCAGTGCCGAACCCACAATACCGTCTCTGCCCGGCACGGGTGGAACCCTCCCGATTCTTGGCAGAGCAGTACTTGGGATCGCGGGTGCTTACCTTCTCCGCGCCATGGCTCAGCTGGCTTCGCCCCTACATTTCGCGGTTCTTGCACTGGCCATCGTCTATGCCATGAGCTGGCTGGCGCTGGCCGGCAGAGTTCGCCATGCGGCGTGGTTTGCGCGCCCCACCTATGCTCTCACCTCGGCCCTGATTCTCATTCCCATGCTG
>JAJYZE010000187.1 GCA_021800195.1 Acidobacteriota bacterium | reverse complement strand
GAGGGCATCCTGAACGATGCCAAGGTGGGCGATATCCGGCGGAGCATGAATCCGCTTTTGGAGCAGGGTCAATATGGTCCAGCAATCCAATCCGGCGTTCAGCAGATTGCGGATGTGATCGCTGCTGGCGCCAACATCAAGCTGTCCCCGCCACAGGAGATGCCGCACGTTGCTTACCGAGAGCGGCCGGCAGAGCACCATACCAACTGGTTTGGCATCCTCTTCTTTCTGGTCATTCTGGTGCTGATGTTCCGAGGCGGAGGCGGAGGTGGCGGCTGGCTCTGGTTCCTGTTGGGCAACCTGATGGGTGGTGGCTTCGGAGGTGGTGGAGGTTTTGGCGGCGGCGACATGGGCGGCGGAGACTCCGGGGACGGTGGTGGTTCCGGAGGCGGCGACTTTGGAGGCGGCTTCGGCGGCGGCTCCGGCGGCGGCGGGGCCAGCGGGGATTGGTAGGCTGGACACCCTGGCAAGGGGTGAATCGGGCGTAAGAATCATGAAAACGATAGATGCGAAAGGGAATACATCGATGAAGGCTCTTTGGGTTGTGCTTGGAGTGCTGGGTGTGTTGCTGCTGGTGGTGATCCTCACCTTTGGCAGCTATATTTCGGCGAAGAACCAGATGGTGCAGCTCAATGAAGATGTGGACCAGGCCTACGCACAGGTGGATGTGGTGCAGCAGCGCCGTCTGGACCTGATTCCCAACCTGGTAGCCAGTGTCAAAGGTTATGTGGGCGAGGAGGAGACGGTGCTAACCAACATCGCCAATGCCCGCGCCGGCGTTCTGGCCGCCTCTTCTGACCGCGCCGGCAGCATCCAGGCCAACACCAAGCTGGATGCCGCCCTGATTCCTCTTTACCGCCTCCAGGAGGAGTATCCCGATCTGAAGGGTAACGAACAGTTCATGCGCCTGGAAGACGAGTTGGCTGGATCGGAGAACCGGATTGCTGTGGAACGCCAGCGCTACAACAAGGCTTTGGAGGCCTATAACGTCTATATCCGCCAGTTCCCCAACAGCATCTGGGCCAATATGGCGGGGTTCCATTACCGCGACGAGTACTTCAAGGGGAATCCGGCCAACGCGACGGCTCCGACGGTCGACTTTGGAAGATAGAAGGCCCGGCGATCCGCAAAATCGTTGCTGGAGCCCGTGGAGCGGATGGAATCGGACAGAGTGTTCCTTATTTTGGGGAGAGCGAGCTCGGCGAATTCCTTTTGGAGCAAGCCGCAGGCGAAGCTTGCAACCTTAGAATCGAGATTTGCGTCTTACGTTCCGCCATTTGCTCCTGAGTGTATCTGCCGCATGAGTAAGGGAATGCGTCCAATAGCCTCACGGTTGCGAATTCGCAGTGGTGTTGAGCAAGGAGGAGATCCCATGACAGGGAGATTTGCGCTTCGAGGTTTTGTCTCCGCCGCGATGATCGCGCTGTTGGCGGGATGCAGCTCCAACATGACGAACTCGACGATGAGCACGACGGCCAACACAGCGCCCGTGTCCATCTCGATGACAGATGATCCGCCGGCCGGCGTGTCGGTGTTGTTTTTTCAGGTGAGCCTGACCGGCGCCTCGCTGATGTCAGCCTCGGGGTCGTCGGTGTCGCTATTAAACAGCGGCACGCCGATTGATGTAGATGTGACGCAACTGCAGGCGCTGTCAACGTTTTTGAGCTCCGCCAACGTGGCCGCGGGAACCTACAACAGCCTGAACCTGACCTTTGCGAACCCGGAGCTGGTGATTTACAACCAGTCGGATTCTTCCCTGGGGAGCACGTGCGCGGTCGGCAGCGTTTGCCAACTCACGCCGACCCTCGATAGCGGCTCTTCGTCGGTGTCCATCTCCTCTTCGCCCTTCCCGGTGATGATAAGCTCCGGCTCGCCGCTTGGGTTTGCGATTCACTTTCACTTAAATACGGTGATCCAGTCGGATCTATCGGTGAATCTGAGCGTAGCGAAAGGCGTGACGGCGTCTGAGTTGCCTCCCGCACCCACCCCTCAGGAGTTTGGGGGCCTAACCGGTACGGTGGAGACGGTGACCGCCAACGGTAATCAGTTCACCCTTCAGACGGCGTGGGGGCGGACGTTTACCATTGACACCACGAGCTCGACGACCTTCGGCAACTTTCCTTCGAGCTCTTGTTCCGCGCCGGGGCTTGTCTGTCTCGCCCAGGGGCAGGTGGTTCGGACGCAGATTGCGGGCCTGGGAAACAACGGCGCGCTGACGGCCAGTGCGGTGACGTATGTGCAGCAAGCGGCGGCGGTGACGGTGCAGGGCACCGTGATCCGCCTGATTTCGTCCTCAAGCACGGCGAGCGCACCTCCCACCGGCTTTGTGATGATCCTGCACGATAACTTCGCGGATGCGATGGGATTTCCGATGGGCGGGGAGGCAACCGTCAGTTTAGCGAGCAGCGCGACGTACTCTATGGACGACAGCGGCTACACCATGCCGGCAGGCCTCAGCTTTTCCAGTGCGGCAAGTCTGACGGTGGGCCAGACCGTCAACGTCACCGAGCAGCCGGGAACGCTGAGCCAGGGGATGAGTTCCGGGATGGGGATGGACATGTGGGAACCTCCGCCGTCGCTTACGTTTACCGCATCGGCCGTAGAACTTGAGCCGAGTCAGATGACAGGTATGGTCACCTCACTGGACTCCTCCAATATGAGCTTTGGGCTGGGGAAGAACGAGGATGGCGGCATGTTCTTTGCGCCGTGGCCGATGATGTCCGAGGATGAATCTACCTTCAATTTCAATGTGGATACGACCACTCAAACCAGCTATACGGGATTCAATCCCGAGAGCTATGACGGTTTGATGGAGAAGCAGTTCGTCTCGGTCGAGGGATGGCTGTTTCCCGCGGCCGGTGGCGGAGGCGGTCCCATCATCGCGGCAAAATCGGTGGTATTGCGGCCCAACGATAGCTTTTAGGGGTCTTATGGCGCGGTTGCTGCCCCCGGATTTCCGGGGGCGAGGCGCCCGGGGTGGCGAAACTATCCAGCAGATGCGTCTTCTGCGACCGCGAAGGCCACCTGGGGCACGAGCGCCTTGACTAAGTTGGTGAATTGCACGGCTACCCTGCGGCCGGTCTCCAGCACCTCGCGGTGATCGATGGGTTGGGCAACGACGCCGGCAGCCATGTTGGTGACCAGGGAGATGCCCAGCACTTCTATTCCCATGTGCCGGGCCACAAGGACCTCCTGTACGGTGCTCATCCCCACCAGATCCGCTCCCAGCGTGCGGAAGGCGCGAATCTCCGCTGGGGTTTCAAAGCTTGGTCCGAGCACGGCCAGGTAGACGCCCTCCGGTAGAGGAATCTTCTGCCGCTCCGCTTCGGCGCGCGCCAGAGCGCGCAGGCGTGGCGAGTAGGCTGTGGACATATCAAAGAACCTTTGCCCAGCGCCCGGCTTTACGGCGAAGCGCTGTTCGTTGGGGCCTAACGCGGCGTTGTTTCCCGTCAGGTTGATGTGGTCGCTGATGCTGACCAGGGTTCCTGCGCTGTAGCTGGTGTTGATTCCGCCGGCGGCGTTGGTGACAATTGCGGCCACGCATCCCAGAACTCCAAGTACCCGCATGGGAAAGGTGACTTCATTCATGGAGTAGCCCTCGTAGGCATGCACGCGTCCCTGCATGACCGCCACGCGCACCCCAAAGATGGTTCCCAGCACGAGTCTGCCGCTGTGGCCCTCGACGGTTGATCTCGGCCAGCCGGGAATCTCCGCGTAGTCGATGGTGGTGGCATTCTCGATCACACTCGCAAAGTCTCCCAGTCCTGAGCCCAGGATGATTGCCAGGCTGGGCCGCCCCTGCACCCTGGAAAGGATGTAATCGGCCGCCGTGGCGGCTCGCGTGTATGGGTCAGTCATCTTTCTCTCCCTTTGCGGTTTCTTTTTTGCGGATGGATGAAGCGGAATCCCATCCCGTTTTCCGGAAGGGCTGGGGATAAATGCCGCAGCCTGATGGAGGATGCCCTACCGGATCAAAAGGCTCACAATACTGGCCGACATCAGGTTTGCCATGGTTCCTGCCAGCATGGCGCGCACGCCCAGCCGCGCCAGGTCACCCCTGCGGCTGGGTGCCAGAGCTCCGATGCCGCCAATCTGCATGCCAATGGAGCCTACGTTGGCAAAGCCGCAAAGGGCAAAGGTGGCAATCGAGAAGGTTCGTGGTGGAAGCATGCTCTTGATCTGGCCGAGATCGTGGAAGGCCAGGAACTCGTTGAGCATCATGCGCGTTCCCAGCAGGTTGCCGACTGCCCGCGCGTTATGCCACGGAATCCCGATCAGCCACGCTACCGGGGCTCCAGCGACGCCCAGCACGGTATTGAGAGAGTGAGGGAAGGGGATGTGACCGTGCGCCCAGGCGAAGTTGGACAGATCCAGCATGATGCCGTTGGCCAGGCCGACCAAGGCGACAAAACTGATGAGCATGATGGCTACGTTGAAGGCGAGTTGTCCGCCGTCAATGGTGCCCCGGGCGATGGCTCCCACCAGGTTTTCACTTCTGTGCTCCTCGCTGGCCGGCATGTGGACGGTGCCTGCTGTTGCCGGAGCTTCCGTCTCCGGCACAAGCATCTTGGCCACCAGGATGGTTCCAGGGGCGGTCATGATGACTGCGGACAACAAGTCTTTGGCGTTGATGCCGAAGAGAATATAGGCGGCCATGATTCCGCCGGAGACGTGCGCCATGCCGGAGGTCATGATGGTCATTAACTCGCTGTGTGTGGCTCCCTCCAGGAAGGGCCGGATGGTAAGAGGAGCTTCGGTCTGCCCCATGAAGATGGACGCGGCCACGTTCGTGGACTCGGCCCCGGAGGTGCCCATGGTCCGCTGCATCAGCCAGGCCATCATCCGGATGACCTTCTGCATCAGGCCGATGTGATACAAGATGGCGAAGAAGGCGCTGACAAAGATGATGGTCGGCAGGACGGAAAAGGCGAAGACGCTGAGCGGGTTGCTGGGTATCCCAAGATAACCGAAGACCAGCCCGGAACCATCCGCGGCATGGCCCAGCAGATTGGTGATCACCCGGGAGGTGCCGGCCAGCATCTTCTGTCCGAAGGTCCACTGGATCACCCCGATGGCAAAGATGATCTGCAGGCTCAGCCCCCAGGCCACCGTCTTCCATCGGATGGCGCGCCGATTGGTCGAGAAAAGATAGGCGAGCAGAACGAAAACAAAGAGTCCGAGCAGTCCGGTCCATCGTCCCAAGGGCAATCTCCGATCCGAGAGGCTGAAGGGCTCCATCACATCCACCTTGGATCTGTCGTCAACACAGATGCAGGAGAGGCAGTTCTCAAGCAGGTAACGGCAGTGTAACCATTTCAGCCAGGGCCGGGCCACTCCCCCGGTGCGATCGTCGAAGATTCAGGTGTGAGCATCTGCCCCAGGCTTGGCTTGGAGCACCGCCCGAATCAACGGCCTGCGCTCGGGAGGACTGTCTGCGATCTTCAGCGCGGCTTCGATCATGGCAGCAGGTTCGTCGAGCAGGGACTCCTCCTCGCTGAAGAGGGTAAAGAGCGGTTGTCCGGCCTGGACATGGTCGCCGATCTTGGCGTGGCTCTCCAGTCCGGCGTGGGCGCTGACAGGATCGTTGGGCCGGGCGCGGCCCGCTCCCAGGCGCTGGATCGCCCAGCCCACCTCTTTGCAGTCCACGGCGGAGAGATACCCCGCGCGGGAGGCGCGCAGGAGGCGTGTGGCGCGTGGCCGATGGAACGCCGCCGGATCGGAGAAGACGCTCACGTCTCCGCCCTGCGCAGCGATGATCTTCAACCAGGCGGCGTAGGCCTCCCCCGAACGCAGGATCGCGTCGGCCATCTTTGCTCCCTGCTCTGGAGAGTTTGCTCGGCCGGCGAGAAAAAGCCCCCAGCCGCTGAGCTTGTTCGCCAACTCGATGAGGTCTGTTGACATGCGGTGGCGAGCGCCTTTCATGACCTCAACGCACTCCCGGACCTCTATCCAGTTTCCGGAGAAACGGCCCATCGGTTCGTCCATGGCCGTCAAAAGGGCTACGGTCCGGGTGCCGGAGGACTCTCCAGTGGAGACCATCAAATCAGCCAGAAATCTTGACTGCTCTTCGGTGGGCATCAATGCTCCCGAGCCCACTTTTACGTCCAGCACCAGGGCGCGGAGATTCTCGGCCAACTTTTTGCTCATGATGCTGGCGCAGATCAGAAATGGGGACTCGACGGTGCCCGTATGGTCGCGCATCGCGTAGAGGATGCGGTCCGCCGGGACCAGCTGCGCCGTCTGCCCTACCAGCACGGCGTGGCACTCCCGCAGTACCTGGATTCTCCGCTCCTGCCCCAGTTGCGAGTTAAAGCCGGGGATGGTCTCCAGCTTGTCCAGGGTTCCGCCGGTATGACCCAGGTTGCGTCCGGAGATCATGGGAACAAAGAGAGATGAAGGAACTCCGTCCGGCGTACCGTGCTCCTTCTTGACCGTT
>JAJYZE010000186.1 GCA_021800195.1 Acidobacteriota bacterium | reverse complement strand
CTGATTGTGCCGGGCTCCCAGATTCCGTTTGTCAAAGGCGGCGACCGGGACAAGGCCGCGCTGGACATCTTAGGACAGGTGAAGAACGCTGAGGGCATTGTGGTTGGCAACGTGCGCCAGACGGTGAGGTTGGCCGTGAACCAGTCGCAGCAGGTTCGGCAGAAGAACATCGAGTACACGACGAACTTTAACCTGGCGCCGGGGCACTATCATTTGAAGTTTGTGGTGCGCGAAGATCAGACGGGAAACATGGGAAGTTTTGAGACCGATATCCAGGTTCCGGATCTGAAGAAGGCTCCGTTGAAGATGAGTTCGGTGCTGATCGCCAGCCAGAGAGTGCCCGAAAAGGACAAGTATGGCCAAAACCCGCTGGTGCGCGACGGTCTGGAGTGGGTACCCAATGTGGCGCATGTCTTCCGCCAGGGGCAGCATCTTTACGTCCTGTACGAGGTGTATGACCCGGCGCAGGAGAAGGGTGCGCGGAAGGATCCGATTCGGGTGCTGACCAGCATCGAGTTCATGCGCAAGGGCACCAGGGTCTATGAGACACCGGTGGTGACAGCGCAGAAGGTGAATGATCCGGTACATAACGCGGCGGTCTTCCAGTTTGATGTTCCGGTAGAGCAGTTGAAGCCGGGAACCTACATCTGTCAGGTCAACGTGATTGACGATGCAGCGGCCAGCTTCAGGTTTCCGCGCCTGGCGCTGAAGGTGGAATCGACGGCCGCGCCAGCGCCCGCGGTAGCCGGGGTGGTAGGGACAAAGTGACCCGATCGAGAGTGCGGCTCCGCCCGAGCTCCGATCATCTTGCGCCCGGAAATTGCTATGCTCACCGGGGAGGCGTTTGAGGGAGAAGCAGGAGCCGGGTTGAAGACCCGATGCAAGAGTCAGAAACGCGCTCTTGGGCTGCGCGAGCAGCGGGGCCCCACATCGCAAAAGGCGAGAAGCAGGATGCCCACCATTCACCGCTGGGCAGAGAGTCTGCAGGCGGGGTCCGGCCGGCCCGCTAACCTACCAAAACTTGGAGCTGAGAAAGCGTCAGCAGCCGTACACTGTGCTAAGCCGAAGATTGGCGCAAGGCAAGGAGGGTCTCTCGTGAAATGGTTCCGTCTGGGCACTGCTGGGCTTTCGGGCCTGTCTCTGGGGTTGCTACTGGCTTCTGCCGGAGCTGGGGCGCAGACCCGCCCCTCATCCCGTGCGGCGGCAGCAAAGTACCGCACCAACTTCATGGTCTATGACGTGCGGACAAAAGCGACGCAGAAGCTCTTCTCGCTGGAGGGAGAGTGGCATGCTCCCAACTGGAGCGCCGATGGGCTGTTCTTTATCTCTGACATGGGCGGATCCCTCTATCGCATTCCCTTGCAAGGCGCCAACCGAGCAAAGCCGGAGAAGATCGATGCGAACTCCAAGCTGACCTTCACCAACGACCATGCTCTTTCCTGGGATGGAAGGCGTATCGGCGCTACCGCGATCAGGCTTCCCATGCCGGCGCATGCTCGCGGCGCGGCGGGCCTCGCCAATCCAATTCTGCTGATGGACAGTGATGGGAGCTCCGTACGAGAGATTCGTCCGGGCTGGATGCATGGCTGGTCACCCGACAGCAAGTACCTGGCCTGCACCGAGACCCTGGGGCGTGGCTCCCATATCTATCGCATCCAAGCGGATGGAAGCGACGCATTGCAGATGACCTCAGGCAACACCAGGGACGACGGACCGGAGTACTCCGCAGACGGCAAGTGGATTTATTTCTGTTCCAACCGCTCCGGCAAGTGGGATGTATGGCGCATGCCCGCCAGCGGCGCGGGGCCAGGAGACAAACGGGCACAGCAGATCACGCGCGGCTCCGACACGCAGGACTGGTTTCCACACCTCTCCCGGGATGGCGAGTGGCTGTATACCGTCTCCTACCCGCCGGATCAGCCGGACCATGGATACATTGGGGAAGGCATGAAGATCAAGCTGCTGCGGCTCAAAAACGGCCTACCTGCAAAAGGCTTCGAACTGACGACGGTGCGAAGTTTTTTTGGTGGCCAGGGATCAGGCAATACCAGTGGCTGGTCTCCAGATTCGAAGAAGTTCGCCTGGACGGAGTACGTGAAGGTGTCAGCGTCGGCAAGATAATCGCATTTCCAGACGCGCCTGAACCACAGGCCCACGTGAGCTAAGCTCCAAGGAGAGATTGTGAAGATTGGCGTCTTTACCCCACTGCTTTCCGAGCTTCCGTTATCCGGCGTTTTGCGCAAGCTGAAGACGCTGCAGATCGAGACGGTGGAACTTGGTACAGGCAATTATCCCGGGGATGCTCATTGCAAGCTCTCCATGCTGGAGAGTCCATCCGAGTTGCGGAAGTTCCAGAGCGTTCTCGCCGACCATGGTGCGACCATCAGCGCGCTCAGTTGCCACGGCAATCCGTTGCACCCCGTCCGCGAGCGCGCCACGCATGACCGGGAGATCAGCCGGAGAACGATTCTTCTTGCCGAACGGCTTGGGATTCCGGTGGTCGTCGAGTTTTCAGGATGTCCGGGAGATTCGCCGCAGGCGACGGCCCCGAACTGGGTGACGTGCGCCTGGCCTCCGGATTATCCCAAGGTTCTGGAGTGGCAATGGAGCGAGGTAGTCGCTCCCTACTGGAGCAACCATGCAAAGTTTGCCGCGGAGCATGGGGTCAGGATCGCCATCGAGATGCACCCGGGATTTGTGGTCTACAGTCCAGAGACGCTTTTGAAGCTGCGCGCCCTGGCCGGGACCGAAGTTGGCTGCAACCTTGATCCCAGTCATCTTTTCTGGCAGGGAATTGATCCGATCGCCGCCATCGGCGCTCTGCGCGGCGCGATCTATCACGTCCATGCCAAAGACACGCAGATGTATCGTGGCAATTTGGCTGTAACCGGCGTGCTGGACACCAAAGCCTATACCGATGAGCAACGCCGCGCCTGGATCTTCCGCACCTGCGGTTATGGCCATGGGGCGGAGTGGTGGAAGGAGTTCGTCTCCACGCTGCGTCTCTACGGCTATGACGGCACGCTCTCCATCGAACATGAAGACAGCCTGCTCTCGCCCGAGGAAGGGCTGACCAAGGCGGCGCGGTTCCTGAACGAGATTGTGATCTCCCAACCGGCGGCAACGGCGTGGTGGGCATAGGCACCGCGCTGCAAAAGAGAAGAAGAATGGATGGGGACAGTGGCCGCCCGGCGGGCTCGATTCGATAGGTCTCCCGAGAGGTTCTCAGACCCGCCGGGCTGATCGAGATCACGGCCGGAGTCTGGAGTCTGCCTGTTGGCCGGCCCACTTTCGCTTACTTGTAAGGACAATGCCGGCAGCCGGTGTTGCAGCAGAAGCCTCTGCGCAGGTGGTAAGCGGCGGTGAAGACCAGATAGGGACCCTCCATGTAAAAGTCTTCCGGCAGAAGAGAGGGACCTGGCGCGCGAACACCCAAATCCCCGGGCACTGCCGATGGCCGCGCGGCGGAGATCGCGGATTCTGCCTGCTTGATATCCTCACCGCAATCGCTCATCGCTCGTCTCGGAAAGCTCGGCACATGGCTGGGGGAAGCCTGACGGCTCACCAGAGTCTTTATTGTATCCGCGCGATCACAGCCGGGGATCGAGTGTTGAAGGGCCTCGGCGGGGCGGCGGCACAGTTCGCTGCGCGCATCCGACCAGGCCGAGGAAGCGGTTGGGAGCGAGTCCCGCGCCGGGAAATATCAGGTCGAGATTCCTGGCTCCCATCGTCTGCGTGACCAACTCGGCCAGCACTTGGCGATAGTCGGTGGTCAGCGCCAGATCGCGCCCCTGATTGAGCTGCTCGTTGCTTAGGCCCGGCCAGCGGCCGTAGACCTTACCGCCTTTTACCTGCCCGCCGAGCACGAAGATGGCGTTGGCGTGTCCGTGGTCGGTGCCGCCGGTACCGTTTTCTCGAGCGGTGCGGCCGAATTCAGACAACGTGACAAGGGTGACGTTCTCGGAGCTGTCGCCCAGGTCGCGCCAGAAGGCCGCGATACCGTCAGAGAAGTCGCGCAGCCGGTTGGCAAGCTGACCCTGGACGCCCCCCTGCGCCTGATGCGTGTCCCAGCCCAGAATATCCGTAAAAGCGGCCTCCACGCCGAGATTGGCCTTGAGCAATTGCGCAATCTGCCGCATGGAGCTTCCAAACTCGCTGTTGGGATAGTTGGCTCCGTTGGCGGGTTGGTAGCGCACAGGGTCCGCGGCGCGTAGCATCTTTACCGCGTCGAAGGTCTCATCGCCGGCGGCGCGCAGAAGTTGATCGCCGGTTTCGGCATACATGGCCTCAAAGGCCTGGGCAGCCGGCGAGAGTGTGGGTCCACGGCCAGCCACGGCGAAGCTGCTCAGGTTGGCGATGGCGATGGCTGGTACGCGTCCCATGAGCGTCAGCGGAACTTCCGATCCGAGAGCTAGCGCGCGAAAGGCGGTGTGGGGTTCGCCGCAGCAGGCATCCTGCGCCTGAAGCGCGCGGTTCAGCCAGCCGTCGCGGGTGCTTTTTACATCCGGGGTGCCCGCCTCCATATAATCCTGGGCGTCGAAGTGCGAGCGGTTCATGCTGGGAGATCCTGCGGCGTGCACAATGGCCAGGTGTCCCTGCTGATAGAGCGGCTGGAAGGACGCCAGCGCCGGATGCAGGCCGAAGAAGCCGTCCAGGTCGAGCACCTGGTTCTCCGCAATGGCGATGGTTGGGCGCATCGCATAGTAGTTCTTCTCGCGAAAGGGAACCACGACGTTCAAGCCGTCGGCCGCGCCTCGCTGGAAGACGACGACCAGACGCCGGCCAGGAATGGCCGCGGCAGCCTGGGCGAGCACACTGCGCACCAGGAAGCTGGGGATCGTCGCTGTGCCAGCCACGGCGAGAGCGCCGTGGTGCAGGAAGAAGCGGCGGGTGATCGGCATGTCTTGATCTCCTTTTTTATCCCTATCTGGCTAACGGCGCTGGAAGTCGGGCGATCCGATCAAGAGCCCGGCCAGCAGCGCATCTTCTCTCGTGCTCGCGATCGGCGGCGCAGCTCGACCGAAGCGCGGCCAATCGGAGACCGGCCGCATCTGCGTACCGTTCCACAGAGTTCCGGTCCGGAACTGCCGGAGCACCGCGGCGCGTGTGGTCGCGCTGGCGCCTTGCGGCAACAGCATCGATTCGAGCCAGGCTTCTTCCTGCGCGGGGCTGGGATCGTCCGTCGCGGCGGCCCCTGCCGTGGTTGACGCCGGTCTCGACCAATCTACTTTGATCCCTGGGAGCCGATTCGACGCTAGCAACAGCGCAAAGTTCATGCGATCCGTCAGGTCACCCGTGTTCACCCAGGCCGCCGACGTCCAGTCATAGCCGTTCGGCTGGACGCATCCGTAGACGGGCATTCCCATTAAGCGCAGCTCATTGATCAGCGGCGCGTAATTCGTGATGTCGGCGCCGCTGGCTCGCACCGCCGAGACGATGTACTCGAGCGGGGTCTTCACCTTGGCGAGTTCATCGGATTCGGCCCAGAACTCCGGCGAATGGAAGAGCGTTTTCAGGACCGCGGAGATGTCTCCGTTGCTGGAAAGATAGGTCTTCGCCATGCGCTCCACCAGGCTTTGGGGCGGGTTATCGCTCACGAAACGCACGGCCAGCTCGCGGCAGAGCATGTGTGCAGTTGCGGGGCGGGTGGCAAGCATGTGCAGCAGCTCTTCGCCCTCCCTCTCGCCGTTCTGCTTGATCTTGAATCCCATCACCTTTTTCGTACCCGGCTCATGGCGGTTGGAAGTAAAGAGGAAGCCGCCGCCGAACTGCGGATGGTCCACGGTCCAGCCGGTGAGCACCTTGGAGGCCGCGATGACGTCAGCCTGCGTGTAGCCGCCGTTAACGCCCACCGTGTGCAGCTCCATCAGCTCGCGGCCGTAGTTCTCATTGATGCCTGGGGGATCTTGATGTTTGCCGTTCGGCCTGCGCCATGCGCTCTCCCTGAAGCGCTCAGCGGCCAGCGAGTGCGGGCCTACACTCTCCGCGTTGTCAAGGTAGATCAACATGGCCGGGGTATGGGCCACGGCTTCCAGCAGGTCTTCAAAGTGACCCAGAGCGTAGGGTCGGATGGCGTCGCGCTCGTAGCCGACAAGGTAGTAGGGCATCTGCTCGGTCTTGTGCAAGTAGATGTTGAAATGATTCAGCCAGAAGTCCGTCATCACTTCGAGCAACTGTGCGTTGGAGTAGATGTCACACAGCAGCCGGCCGGCGAGAAGCTCCTGGACGACAAGTGACTCGGGTCCGGCCAGCGCTTCCGTCATCTCCCGTTGTTGCGGGCTCATACCCGCAACCAACTCCGCCCGCTGAGGTGGTCTGAGCGCTCTCATGAAGGCGTCAAACGATGGCTCACGAATCGACGCCAACTGCAAGAGACGTTGGCCGGGAGGCAACGAAAGGGTCTGGCGGATGCTCTCCGGACTGACGAGGAGCAAGGCCTGATCAG
>JAJYZE010000185.1 GCA_021800195.1 Acidobacteriota bacterium | reverse complement strand
CCGGACGTGGCTAGAAGCTTCACAGCCACCAGAATCTTTTCGCCTGGCTTCGCGTCTTGAAAAAGTTCGATCGGCTCGAGATCTTCGCCAAGGGCGACGCGTCGCCCGTTAAGGTAAACGATCTGCGGAGCCCCTCCAACCGACGTGGCGTCAAAGTGAAACCAAATGGTCGCGCCATTCAGGTCGTAGCCATGAACGGATTTGGGAACCACGACCCATTGCCGGAACCAAAACGCATCCTGAGAGTAATTCGACCTCGGCGTTGCCACTAACCAACCGGAGTCGTCCAAAGTGGGGCTTTCACCGTGAGCCAGGTCGGCAGCATGATAGCGCCATTCGACGGCGGGGAGGTGATTCAGCTTACCCAGCCGCTGGAGTACTTCCTGAGCGGACGACGGCAATGAGTTAAAGATCGCCTTTTGCTGCTGAAGGATTTGCTGTCGCGCAGGGGGAAGCTGACTGACAGCGTCATGAAGTGCCTGATTCTTCGGCTGCGAAGTTGATTGCGCCGCTGCACAATTCCAAGCTAAGGCCACACAGGCTGCGAGGTTGAGCCATCGATTCGAGGTCATCTGTTCTCGTCTCCAACAACGTTCTGGTACAGATTCGGTATTAGGGATGGAGGCCGTCTTCAAGGCTTTCCAGGCGTACTCCTTTCGGCGGAGCTTCGGCTAATTGGGTGCGGTCAGGTCGGTCTTGGGATGAGGAGAGAGGACCAGTGCTTTTCGGGGGTTCTGGTCAAAATCAAAGTCGTTGCTGAGATCGCCCAGAATATGCGCGTTCTCCCTTACCGTAGGACGCGGATCTGGCCGGCCGTCTGTCTTTGGATTGAGTCTTGCTCCGCCCATGAAGTCATCCTCGATGAACTTCAAATACGCATCAAAGCTCAAGACCTGGTGATCGATGTAGTGTGGCTTGGCATAGGGCGAGATCACGATCGCCGGCACGCGCAGTCCATATCCGTTTTGGTCCACGACGGGAGGCGCCAGGTGATCGTAAAACCCGCCCCAATCATCCCAGGCAAGGAAGATCGCACAGTCTTTCCAATCAGGCCCCTGCATTACGGCGTTTATAAGAGTTGTCACCCAGGTTTGGCCCTTGGATATCAGGGCGGGTGGATGTTCGCTCTCCGCAAACGACGGAGCGATCCATGATACCGAAGGCAGCGTGCCATCGTGGGCCTGCTTGAGGAAGTTGGCGATGGGTTGATCACGATTCAACTGATCATCATTCTTGACGGTGTCGAAATAGGGTAGGGGGTTCCAAATCCCAGGGGTACAGAACTTCTCACTGTTTGTATCTCCTTTGCATCCCGGCCCACCCGGAACGACATAATAGCCCCAAGTCACGTGATACTTGTGGAGGAGATAAGTCACATCCGTCCACGCGTAGATGGGCGGAGTCCCGACAGGGCCGTTGCGTTCAAGGCCGGCCCGGCTGTGCCGGCGAAAGGTGTCGTCCGGCACAGCACCGGGATTATCCAGCGCATTGGAACAGCTCATGGGGTCGTTGTGCCGGGTGCAATAGGCGGACCAAGCAGAGATTTCGTACAAATGAGCCGGAAGACTCCAGGATGCATTCGGCTCGAACATGTGGTCCTGCAGCACATAAGTCTGCGCATAAGCCCAATAATTTGGAATATCTCGCCCATCGTGATAGCCCATCACATCCGGCCGAGCTGAGCCCACGCAAGCTGGATCCGCAGCCGCCTGGCATCCCTTCCTGCCTTGCTCTGCGGCGATCATGAAGCCATCCATCTTTCCGTTATCCATGTCTCGGATCGAATCCACTGCGCGATGCGGTCCGCCGCCGTTCCTGTCGTGGTCATCATGATAGGGACTTACGCACTGCCCCGTTTTCAGGTCGGGGTTGCAGACGGTGAAGGCACCGTCTTTGGTTGGCAAGCCGTCGGCTCCAGGGAAGGTCCCAAAGTAACTATCAAAGGAGCGATTCTCCTGCATGATGATAATGATGTGACGGATCTTGTGAATGCCCTGAGGTGCTTCCGGCTTGCCTTGCGCATGACAAAGCACGGTCAAGCTCGCTGCGGCAAGAACCACGGGGCCTGCTGCCTTATGCATATTTTCCTCCCGAGACCATGAGGCCTCAGCTTACGGTTGCGAACGATGGTTGATATCTCGCCGGAGATTGTTTCGCAGAGGCAAGTTCGGAAACTGCAATCGAACCGCCGCCTCCCCGGCCGGCAAAGACTGGCCGATAACGCTGTTGCTTGAGCCGCATGGTTTGGCACGAAAGCTGCAGTGAGAAGCCCCGGTCTGAAGCTGGAGAAGCAGTCGATGGAGGGCTGGGAGCCGGTGACCGAGGCCGAGATGCCGGCCTGTCCCTAGCACGGCCGCGCGCAATTGAGGACGAGAGGCAAACAGCCGCGAGCCCAAGGTACAGCGTCAAGGAAGTAGATCCAAAAGGTTCTGCTCGCCGCCAAAGGTCAAACCGAGAGGCTCTCCCGCTGCGATCCCAAGGTTGCGCCAGCCAAGCTTGAACAGGAACCCTGCTCCGCGCTCCGGCGCTCCAGCCGGAACGGAAGCGGCAAGTTTTCTGCCCAGCACTCTCGAAGCTGCCTGGCAACCGCACCATGCCGTTCTCTCCTTCCCGAACCGACTGCTCGGTTCGCCGCAGTTCCGCGTCCGAAGACCCAGTCCCACGCGCCTGCGTTCATTCAAGGGCCTAAATCGATCCCTCTGTCACTCACGCTAAGCTCTTGTCGGAACACCCTGCCAAACCGGTGGGGTATGCCACTCGAAGAGCTTTTGCTTGAGCTCCTCAACCTTGGCTGCATAGCTGGGAAGTAAAGCGAGATTGTTCAGCTCTTGCGGATCGGAGGAGAGATCGTACAACTCCGGCATATCGTCAACCCAGTAGGTGTATTTCCAGCCGCCATCACGGATCATGTACTTGGCGGCGCTGTTGCCCAGGCTGAACTCGGCGAAGACGGGACCTGGGTCCCGCGTTGAAGCCGGATCGCGAACCAGATCCGCGAAGCTCTTGCCATCATGCGATCCCTGGTCTGGAATGCCGCAGAGATCCGTCAACGTGGAGGAGAGCGAGACCAGGCTGACAGGAGCATTGCACACCGCCGGTGAAGCGCCGGGAAGTTTGAACATCAGCGGCACGCCGCAGGATCCTTCATAGAACTGGAAT
Organism: Acidobacteriota bacterium; assembly: GCA_021800195.1. Taxonomy (GTDB): domain Bacteria; phylum Acidobacteriota; class Terriglobia; order Terriglobales; family Acidobacteriaceae; genus Granulicella. The sequence continues at coordinate 3,306 of JAJYZE010000185.1, read as the reverse complement.
TTGTTCCATAGCCCCAGGTCACTCAGCATCTCGCCGTGATCTGAGGTATAGATCACGATCGTGTTTTCCTCAAGCCCGAGCCGCTTGAGGGCCCCAAGCACCTCGCCTGCGCAGTGATCTGTTTGGGCGAGGTTGCCATAGTAATATGCGATTCGCTTCTTCGCCTCAGGAGCCTGAAGCAGCTCAGGAGTATGCGGGCAACGTACGATGTAGTCACGAACGCGCCTCGGCATCGCATCCAGGTGGGCTTTGCCCCAGGTGGGGGAGAGGCTCATCTCCTCCGGGGCGAACATCCCCGCAAATGGCTGGGCCGGCATGAAGGGATCGTGCGGCTTGAGAAAGGACGAGATCAGGAAGAACGGTTTGTCCTGCTCGGCATAGGTTTCGAGGAACCGGACGGTCTCGCTGGATACGAACTCCTCAAAGTGCTCCTCCTCCGGCATGATCGACGGCCGGCCCACAGCAACGGATCCCAAGCGGTGGTCAGGCGTGCGATGCCCCTTCCAGGGATCGCCTCGGCGCCAAAGGCTTCTGATCTGTGGCTGCCCCGCTCCCGAGTTTGGGGCGCCCAACTCGTCTGCATATAGCTGGGCTGCCGGCCCAATCGCCTGAAACCAGTCGTTGAACTCCAACTGATACTGGAATCCGTGAAGCTGCGCATCGACTGCGTGCATCTTCCCGATGAGCGCCGTGAAGTACCCGGCATCCCCAAAGCGAGTGGGCATGGTGGCGAACCGAGGGCCGTAGGGCCGCTCCATATTGTCGTGAAGATTGTGGCTATAAAGCCCGGTCATCATGGACGCTCGGGAGGGCGCGCATACTGGATTGTTGCAGTAGGCGTTGGTGAAACGAACGCTCTGCTGCGCAAGCTGATCCAGGTTGGGCGTTTTGGCGACCGCATCCCCGCAGACCCCCATGCAGCTCCGCTTGTGCTGGTCTGACATGATGAGCAGCACATTGGGACGCTTCCTGGTTGGAGAGGCGGCTTCCGTGTCCTCCTGAGCCGAAGAAGGCGTTGAAATTGCGGACAGGGTTGCCGCGCCAGCAGTAGCAAGAAAGTCTCTTCGATTCACGATATTCGAATCTCCACGGGGAAAGCGGTTATGCAGCGCCAATGCTCTTGTGTAGTTTGCTCTGGGCCTCAATTGCACCTGCTACAGGACTATACCGAGATTGATCAGGAAGGGACGCGCCTGACAAGGTGATATCACCGTGCAAAGACGTTGAAAAGTTCGTGGCGCGCGATAAGGTTTGCGAGGTCAGCAAGATAGAGATGCCGCGCTCCATTCTGAGCGGTGAGCTTTACACCGGACTTCAAGGAATCAACCGCGATGCTTCTGGGTCATCGTTGGCTGGCTGGATCCCGAACGCGCCTTCCGCGCCGCACGGGTCGCAATCTTATCGCAAAGGATCGTCTGAAAGCTTCCGCTCAGGAACCGCTTGAAGCGTTTGGCAGCCGGCAGGCTGCCGTCATTCCAGGCCTCGGCCAAGGCAGCTATGGTCACTTGGCGGAGCTGAAATGCTCCACCACAGGGATGGCGTTGGGAGCGCTGACGCCGATCGACTCGGTTCGTAGGATCAACTGGAATCTTCCTATGGTTCCGTCCGGCAGGCGGGCTCGCTGGAGAATCGGCGTCATGGCGGACGGATTCAGAATAAAATCAGCTCCGGCTTGCGTGCCGGAGATATTCAATCCCTGAATCAAGAGAGCGTGACCCGTTCCATCGAGATTGGGCAAGAATGACAAGATGACGTAGGTCCATTGTGGACCGATCCCCCCTGCGTTCTGGTAAACGGCCTGCTCGCCTGGGTGAGGATGCCAGTTAAGGATGGACCGTTGGTCCGATTCCGGGGCGAATTCGAAGCTGAAGTCGGAATCCGGCTGAAATAAGCTGGCCCACGGATTGGCAAGCGGGCCTCCGAAGAGAATCAGGTTGGCGGTCTGGATGTCTCCCATGTGGATGTCATGGGCATTCCTGACAATCACGTTCCCCCTGGAAAGCCCCGGAAGGCGCATGAGCGCCACGACGGTATTGAGATCCGCGACGCTGGTGTACCCGGCCAGGCGATCGGCATCGACGCTGGAACCGAAATGCCGCATCGTCGCATCGAAGTCGGCGAACCACTTATCGAAGTCTCCGTTGACGTATTCCTGCAATGGAATCTGGCGGCGAGTGATGTCCTGCAAAAGGCCAAACCCGCTGTCCGCAGTCACGATATACGTGGTTCGCCCGGGGCAGGCCAACTCCTCCCAGAAGGCGGCGTACAGGCTTGGCTCGACCGGTAGACTTTTGGCGTGCCGGTACCTCCAACTCATGAGGGCGACGGCAACGACGGCAAGCGCGATTAGAAGGCTCCAGCGCAAGCGAGCGGTGCTTTTCGAAACGGCCGATGTCGGGGGTACGCCGGCAGGATCTTTCGCATCTGGCTGAGCTTCCGCAGCCTCGGGTCGGGTATTCGGCTCGAAGAGGGGAACATAGCGGCCGCGGGGAATCACAATCCGCAGAGGCTCATTTCGTCCCTCGTGCGCGAAGTACTCCTCTAGCTGCTGGCGAAGCATCCGGGCATAGTTGCGGACGATATTGTCTTCACCCGGATTGTAGGCAGCCGGGCGGCCCAGGGCCTGAACGCCGATCTGGTGCTCAGAGATCTCCTCCTCGCGGTGCGAGAGTTTGCGGCTACATATATAGAGTAGAAAATTGGTGAGAAACGCAGATCGCTGAAAAGGTGGCGTCGCTGTGATGCGTAGCGTGAGCTTCCACTCCTCGCTGCGGAACATCGATTCCGAAGCAGAAGAGAGCAGATCTTCCTTCTTCGCGTCACCTGCATGAGCCTTCACGGTGACCCAACCCCTTCCCATCTCTCGCGCGATCTAGGCGATGTGAGAGTTCCGCTGCGGCCAAATCCCTAATCGAATCGATAGGAGAGCTTTCCGCAGGACTCCAGCCTAAGACGCTCCCAAGTGTACTACACCCTTTAAACGTCGAACCCCTGCCATCCATGTGGGCTGGGAGCACGTCGCCATAGGGAAGTTATCTTATTGATTCCGTTGGGAATGATAAGAAAGCTTCCGACAAGGCCGCCGTGATCGTCACGCTGTTGCCCGAATTCGCTGCATGGGACGCATCCGGGAGTGCCTCATGATAGCTCCCGGCAAAGACGCGTTGAGCTTCGCCTGGCCGGGGACGCGTCATGGATCCGTCGGCAGAAGTCATCTCTCACAATCCGGCTTCACAGATCCGGAAATCATAGAACGACAAAGAAGCCGCTCGAGATGGATCTGCGAGGTTCCCTTACACGGTGGAA
>JAJYZE010000184.1 GCA_021800195.1 Acidobacteriota bacterium | reverse complement strand
CGCACCTTGGCTCCCGCTGCATGGCTTGATCCCATGCAACTTTCATCATAGAGCCTTCCGCCCTCGCTCCCCAACCGCGCGCGCACCCGCGGATCCCGAGCCAGCCATCGTAGAACCCGCGCGATTGCCTGAGGATGCGCTGATCGCCTACACTGAGGGTCATGCCCGGGAAGTGGGCGGATAGCTCAGATGGTTAGAGCGCCTGCCTTACAAGCAGGATGTCGGGGGTTCGAGTCCCTCTCTGCCCACCATTTTTCTGGATACAACACCCATCTTCGTGCCCGCGCGCCTGATTCTCAACGCTGACGACTTTGGCCTCACTCCCGGCATCAACCGCGCCGTAGCCGAACTGCATCTGGCCGGCGCCCTCACCTCGGCCTCGCTGATGGCCGGCGGGCCCGCCTTTGACGACGCCGTCCGCATCGCACTGGCCCTTCCTCGCCTCGGCGTCGGTTGCCACGTCGTGCTCACCGATGGGGTTCCTGTATCCTCACCGGAGACAATCGCAACTCTGCTTGGCGCCGATGGAAAGAGCTTTCGTCCCAAGCTGACCCACTTTCTCCGTGATCTTCTGCTAGGGAGGATCCGCCGGGAGGAGATTGAACGCGAGACTCTGGCCCAAGTTCGCAAGATTCAGAGAGCCGGCATCCGCGTAACCCACCTGGACACGCACAAGCATACCCACGTCTTTCCGCCGGTTGCGCGCGCTCTTCTTCGCGTAATGCAGACCACCTCTGTGGCGGCGTTGCGCAACCCGTTTGAACCGGCGCACAGCCGAATGCAGGCGCGCCTGAAGCGTCGTCTGCAAATTTTCCTTCTCAGCCAGTTCCGCGCCGGCTTCCAGCGCGTCATCCCGCCGGGCCTCACCACCGACGGAACCTTCGGCATCTCCGCCACCGGCAGCCTGAACGCCGTCGAACTGCGCGCCCTGCTCCAGCAAATTCCCACCCATGGCACCTTTGAGCTTGTTTGCCACCCGGGCTATAACGATCAAGACCTGCAGGCGGTCGCCACCCGGTTGCGGGGACATCGAGAGATCGAACGTCAAGCCCTGCTGGGTGAAGTTTCTGGAATCTTGCTGCATCCTCAGCCACCTCAGCTCATCCATTATGGGGAAGCCTTTGGTGATTTTGACCGGTCCCAATCGCCCGAGAGAAGTGAACTCTGACGCGGAGTTTCGACGCCCCTGTTCCAACGCCAGAGACAAAAATCTCCGCTCCGCAACTCGGAGAAGGGTAGTCCGAAGCTTTGAACTGCGCCCTGCGCGAATCGCGGTTGCATCCGCGGAATTCTATGTAGGATCGCACCATGATGCTGCGCTCCAGACGAGCCCCGGAGTTCGTTGCTTCCCTACCACCGGTGAGAAGAGGTGCTCCCTGACGGACCACAGATCGGACACAAGATGAAGATCGGCATCACCTGCTACCCAACCTACGGCGGCTCCGGAGTGGTTGCGACGGAACTGGGGATTGAGCTTGCCAATCGCGGCCACGAGATTCACTTCATTACCTACTCGCAACCTTTCCGGTTGGCCGGCCGCGATGCGAACATCCGCTACCATGAGGTGCCGGTCTCGAACTATCCTCTGTTCGAATACCCGCCCTACGATCTTGCCCTGGCCACCTGCATGGCGGAGGCTGCCGAACTGCACAGCCTGGATCTGCTCCATGTCCACTACGCTATTCCCCACTCTATAAGCGCCCTTCTTGCCCGCCAGATGCTCGCCAGCAGAGGCCGGGATCTGCCGTTCATCACCACGCTGCATGGAACCGACATCACGCTGGTTGGCCTTGACAGGTCCTATCTCCCCATCACCAAGTTCGGTATCGACGAGTCAGACGGCCTGACCGCCATCTCTTCCCATTTACGCGAGCGCACCCGGGAAAACCTGGGAATCACGCGTGAGATCGAGGTGATTCGCAACTTTGTCAACTGCAACTTTTACAGACGCGATCCGGATCTGGTCCGACAACAGCGTCCCCGCTACGCAGATGCCCACGAGAAGCTGCTGGTGCACCTCTCCAACTTTCGCCCTGTGAAACGGGTGCTGGACGTGATCCAGGTCTTTGCCCAGGTCTCCCGTGCGCTTCCTTCGCGGCTGTTGATGATCGGGGATGGTCCAGACCGTTCCGCAGCGGAGTTCCTCGCCTCACGCCTCGGCGTAGCCGACCGCGTTGACTTCGTGGGCAAGCAGGAGAATGTAAACCAACTCATCGCCCTGTGCGACCTGATGATCCTGCCCAGCGAGATGGAATCCTTCGGTTTGGCCGCTCTGGAAGCGATGGCCTGCCGGGTTCCTGCCATCTCCACCCGAGTCGGGGGCCTGCCGGAACTCATCGAGGATGGCGTCAATGGCCGGCTCTTCCCGGTGGGCGACGTTGAAAGCATGGCCGCGGGGGCTATTTCCATCCTGAGCGACCCGGCGCTGCTCGACCGCCTTGCCAGCGCCGCCCGCGCCACAGCCGAGAAAGAGTTCTCCGCTTCGAGCATCATCCCGCTCTACGAGAGCTACTATCAGCAGGTTCTTGGCAACAGCCAAACCAGGAAGAGGCGCGGACGGAGCATCTAGCGCCATTGGGCGTCGTGACCGTCCTGAGGTTACATGGCCGCGACGATGGTGTTGAAGCAGATCTCCCACTCCGGTCTGCGCGGAATCAATCTTGATTCCTTCCGCCACCAGATCCTGATCCACCCATTTATCTTTAAGCTGTCCGTGCAGACGGAATAAGACTGAGCCAAGCCCAATAGTATCTCTGGCGCAGGGCATCAGCCGATAGGTCTCTCTGGAGAAACTCGATGAAGAAGAAGCTATCCCTTCTGCTCACTGCTGGAGTTCTCGCTCTACTGAGTGCACCGCTGCTCGCTCAGATGACGGGTATCTCTCACCCGGATGAGATGGACGACACGCAACCGGTGCTCACTCAGGATGGCTCACACTATGTTCCTCCCGGACAAGTTTCTTCCGGACAAGCGACCGCCTCTGGAAACCCCGCCACCCCAGCCCAGACGGCTCCAGCGCTGTACCAGCGAGTGCCACAGTACCAGCAGACTCTGAATCCCTCATCCGCACAGAGTTCATCTGAAGGCGCGGCTGCGGATCCTGATGGAGAGGTCGTCACTTCGGTCCCCGTCGGCCCGAATGAACTACCCATCGGCACCCCGTTGAATGCCATACTTCAGGAGCCCATCTCCACGCAAACCACGCAACCCGGATCACGCTTCACCGCCCGCCTCAAGGCCGACGTCAGTTACAACGGAGTGGTTCTGCTCCCCGCTGGCAGCACCGTCTACGGCCAAGTCTCACACATCCGTGGCGGCAGTGCCCTTGGCGGTCCGGCCGGCATCCGCCTGCAGCCGAACTCGATCAGTCTGCCCGATGGCACGGTCTATCCCCTGCGCGCTGAGGTCACGGACCTGGATCGCTACGCGGAATCCCATGTCGACTCTGAAGGAACCATCGTAAACAATACCCACCCTGGACAGACGGCCGCGGCAGTAGGTCTGGCCACCACCAGCACCCTGGTGGCCGGCGCCATGATTGCGGGCGGCGTTGGCGCGTTAGTTGGACTGGGCGTGGGCGCAGGCGCTGTGACCATCTGGTGGCTCAAGCATGACCGCCGGCAGGAACTTCCCGGCGGTACGCCGATCGTCTTCACCCTTGACACGCCCTTGCATCTTTATCCCTCTGCCGCCCAAGTCAGCGCTGCCTCCCGGTAAGCGCATCCCCCAGCAACGGTGCTGCGCACCCGCCGACCGATGGGTTCCGCAAAATGCCGCAGGTGATATTGCGTGCTGCTGTTATGGGAGCAGCGAGTTTGCCGGACGGCAAAACTCGTGGAAATTCGAAAAGATCAACTCACCACCTGTGAGAGCAAGCGTGTCCAATTCTTCTGATTTCGTTTGAAACTCTTTTTCAAATCTTCCAGCGAGCGCTGAAAGTCCGGATTCTCCGCCATCCCGCGCCAGGCAGGATTGATGCTGAACCAAGGATAGTTCTCATTGCCCAGATAGATGGCGCGGCGCAGCCAATGCAACGCCTCCGATGCGTCCCCCTCGACGGCAAAGTATGTAGCCAGACGGTAGGCCATCTCACTATCGGCCTCCGCCGCCGCCAGCGTCTCTTCCAAAATGAACTCGGCTGCGCGGTTGCGGTCGCCTAACTGCACGTAACACATTGCAATGGTGGGGAAGACGATTCGTAACGTCGAGTCATCCCGGGTGACCTGCTCCAGGGTCTGAATCGCCTTCTCCAGATGTCCCAGACGCATCTGCTGATAACCTTTGGAGATTCGCAGCAGCGGCTGGCGCGGCTCCAGGGTCAATCCCTTCTCGATCTCATCACCCGCCAGCTCAAGCTGATTCTGGTACTGATACACGCGCGCCCGATGGTTGTAGATCAGTGCCGCATTGGAGGGATTGAGCTGCAACGCGGTGTGAAACTGGTTCAGCGCCTCCTCATAGAGTCCATCCATGCGCAGGGTTAACCCGGCCACAAGGTGTACGTTCCAGTCATTGGCTGCCGACTGCAGCAGGCGCTCAATTCCATGCCGCGCACTCTCCTTTTCACCGCGGCTCAGCAGCATGTACACCCGGTAGAGATTCGCTTCCACGGAAGATGGGTCGCGCTCCAGCGCGCGATCGAAAGATCGGCGTGCCTCCAGAATATGCATCTGCCCACCCAGACCATGGCGCGCGTACTGCAGTTGCGTGATCCCGCGGCCGGACCATCCCGGAGCGTATTTGGGGTCCTGCCGCACAACCCGCTCAAAGAGATCTCTGGCCCGATCTAATTCATCTCTGTTGCCGGTGCGCGACATAAACGAGCTCAGCAGCGCGCGCGCCTGCAGATACTCTTCGGAGACCGAAGCGCCAAGTGAAGGCACACTGGCCGGTCCCGGGGAACCGACTTGCAGTCCTCCAAATCCATTGAGTTCAGCGAAGACCTCATCGCAGATCTCGGTCTGGACGGCGATCAGGTCAAAGCTCGCCACCCGGATGGCTCCGCCCGTCCGTACGCTCTGTCTCTTGATATCCAACAGTTGCCAATTGAGGTCAAAGCCGCTCCGTCCGCGCAGAAAACTTCCCGCCAAAACAAAGTCCACCATCAGCTTTCGACCAATGCTCAGAGGATCGAGCTGGCGCGCTGGTATCTCCATCAAAATACTGGATGGCCGCACTACCAGGGATGGCACCTTGGCCAATCGGGCGGCCAGAGCATCTGCAAGAGCATGGCCGTAAAACCGCCCGGCATCGCGGGTGGGGAGCAGCCCGGTCTCACCGGGCTCTGTTGCGCCGGAACCCAGGTTCGTAAAAGGGAGCACGACGATATTCGGCCCCTTGAAGACGGTGGCCGATGCGCTGTCCCGAAACCGCTCCGCCAGCATCGAAAGGACCCCTGTCGTCCGTTTCTCCTCCTCCGGCCGCTCCATGTCCAGCCGTTGCGCCAATGCCATCTGGATAGCGCCCTCGCCGGGAGTCAGCATGGTATCCAACTGCAAAGACTTCACAATTGTCTTCAGTCCCTCTCGCAGCTCTCCAGCCGAGGCGTAACGCTCCGCGGGCTGCTTCTCCAGACAACGCAGAATTACACTCTCCAACTCTACCGGAATGTCGGGCACAATCTCCCGCAGCGGGGGAGGCACCGCATACTGAATCGCACGGATGCTCTGGATCTCCTGCGCATCAGGCCGATGAAAGGGATGGCGACCACTGACCATCTCATAGAGAATCAGCCCCAGAGCAAAGATGTCGCTCTGCACGCTCGACTGCCCGGTCACAAACTGTTCTGGAGCCATGTAGGCAATGGTTCCGCCGCGCGCCGTATAGGTCGCTCCGGCCAGGGCCGGCGTCACTGGCTGTGTTGCCAGCGTGGGATCGAAGTCTACATGATCGCGCTTCAACTGCCGCGCCAGACCAAAGTCCAGAATCTTGATCAGGCCGCCATCGGTCAGCATCACGTTGGCTGGCTTCAGATCGCGATGGAAGATTCCCAGGGCATGGGCCGCGGAGAGACCGTCGGCCATCTGCATTCCGCTGGAGAGCACCAGTTGCACGCTCGCCGGCCCCTCCGCGATGACCTTGTCCAGGCTCTTGCCCGGCACATACTGCATCACGATATAGGCTTCGTTCTCTTCCTCGCCTGCTTCGTAGATCGCGCAGACGTTGGGGTGGTCCAGCGCGGAGGCCATTCGCGCCTCCCGCAGTTGGGTGGCTCGCACCTGTTCGGGCGTCTGGGTTCCGCGCCGTAGCAGTTTCAGCACTACCGGCCGCTGCAGCAGCGTGTCGTTGGCCAGAAACACCACTCCACTTCCGCCTGAGCCAATCTTGCGCAGGAACTCATATTGCTTTATCACGCGACGAGCCATGCTCTCATTATTGCAAGGCGCTTGCATCGTCCGTGTAAAGAACCTTCTTGCCGCTCCCGCTCTGGCAGCCGAAGACAAGGAGGCAGGATCGAGCAGTTGGAGCATTCTGA
>JAJYZE010000183.1 GCA_021800195.1 Acidobacteriota bacterium | reverse complement strand
TTGTGACCATCGCGAATCTCAACAGTCCCGATCAGACGGTCATCTCCGGCTCTAGCAAAGCTGTCGAGCAGGCCGCGGAGGACTGCAAGCAACGCGGCGCCAAACGCGCCGTTCTTCTGCCGGTCAGCGCTCCCTTTCACTGCCCGCTGATGATGCCGGCCCAGCTTCAGCTCTCCGACTGGCTGGGCCAGATCCCCATCGCTCAGCCTCACTTCCCCGTGGTCTGCAACGTGGACGCTCAGCCTCTGACGCAGCCGGAAGCAATCCGCGACGCGCTCATCCGCCAGGTCACCGGAGCGGTGCGCTGGGTGGAGTGCATGAGCGTGATGCAGCAAAACCATGTCACGCACTCGATCGAAGTCGGTCCCGGCAAAGTCCTCACCGGGCTCAACCGCCAGATTGACCGCGCGCTCTCCACCAGCAACGTCGAAGATCCTGCCAGCCTGGAGAAGACCCTGGAACGGCTCTCCGCCCTGGCTGCATCCTAAAACCCCTGCAGGGCCTGCAGCCGTTCTAGCGCCTGCAGCCGTTCTTCTGTTGTGCGCAGACGCTCCTCGGCAGCGTGCATACGCTCTTCCAGCGCCTGCACGCGCTTCTGCGCGGCCTGCGCCAGCTCTTCCAGCGCCGTCACGCGCTGGGCAAGGCCTTCGACCGGTCCGTCGCCCACCGCTGCGGGAGCCTGCGCTGCGAGGATCTTGGCCGCGGCCTCGTCGACCGGGCCGCATAGTAGATGCATCCAGCGCGCCTCGCGCGCTCCCGGCTGGCGCTCCAGCAGTTGGGTCAGCGGCTCTCGATGCGGCGCCGGACGAGCGTCTGGACGCACATCCTGATCAGGCTCCGGCGGCGCCGCCATTCTCTCCAGAACGGATTGCACAGCGGCGGTATCGTCAAAGGCATACATTCGCTCGGAGCGCGCGCGCAACTCCGCCGCCGTTTGCGCCCCGCGCAGCAGCAGCAGGCACAGCACCGTCACCTCGTCCCGCCGCAGATTTAGCACATCTCTCACGCGATGCTCGAACTTGGTCACTCGGGTCTCGGCCATGGCCCGCACCAGCCCCATCTGTTCCAGGTCAAAGAGCGCGCTGCGCACGTCCGCCTCGGCCAGCTCCATCACCGGCTCGCGACTGCTCTTCTGGTTGCATGCGTTCACCGTCGCATTCAAACTCAGCGGATAATACTCTGGCGTGTTGATCTCTTTTTCGATCAACACCCCCAAGACCCGCGCCTCCACCGCACTCAACCGCACCATGGCTCCATCTTCCCTTGTCTCTGAATATTCGCGTTCTCTACATTCTCTATCCTCCGCCAGTCCTCCCTGCAGCACCTTCTCCGTTAAAATAGAGCTCTGTGCCTCTCTCCCATCCATCCGGCGCTGCCGGCTCGTCCGTTGTCTCCGGCGCGAACTTCTCTGCGACTTTCTCTGAGCAGTTTGACGTTGTGATCGTCGGCGCAGGACACGCCGGCTGCGAGGCCGCCGCGGCCGCCGCGCGCATGGGTCTGCGCACGGCGCTGTTTACGCTGAATCTGGATCTAATCGCACAGATGTCCTGCAACCCCGCCATCGGCGGGGTTGCCAAAGGCCATCTGGTCCGCGAGGTCGATGCGCTGGGCGGCATCATGGGTGAGGTTGCCGATGCCTGCGGCATCCAGTTCCGCCTGCTCAATACTTCCCGCGGCCCGGCCGTCTGGAGCCCGCGCGCCCAATGCGACAAGGCCCTGTACCGCAGCAAGATGCGGGAGAAGCTGGAGTCCATCCCTAACCTCTTCATCAAGCAGGCCGAGGTCGTCGATCTCATCCACGAAGCTGCCGCGCCGTCGGCAACGCCGCGCGTCGCCGGCATCGTGCTGCGCGACGGCCGCCGCATCTTCGCCCACGCTACGGTGGTCACCACGGGCACCTTCCTCAACGGCCTGATCCACTGCGGAGAGCAGACCTACAGCGCTGGCCGCTCGGGCGAAGCCGCCAGCGTCCTGCTCGGCGAAAACCTGAAGAAGCTGGGCCTGCGCCAGACGCGGCTCAAGACGGGCACGCCTCCGCGCCTGGACGGGCGCACCATCGACTGGTCCAGATTTGAAGAACAGCCCGGGGATGCGGACCCTACTCCCTTCAGCTTCCGTTCGCTCGCTGCGCTGGAGTCTGCCGGCAGGCAGGGAGAGCCCACCTGCGTCCGCTGGCAACCTCCGCTGCGCCAGATTAGCTGCCACATCGCAGTCACCACCCCCGAGACGCTGGCGCTGATCCGGGCCAACGTGCACCGCAGCCCCATGTACACCGGACAGATCTCCGGCATCGGACCGCGCTACTGTCCGTCGATCGAAGACAAGATCGTCCGCTTTCCGGACAAGACATCGCACCAGTTCTTCCTGGAGCCGGAAGGGCTGAACACCCACGAGATCTACATCAACGGGATGTCCACCTCGCTGCCCATGGAGGTGCAGCAGGCCATGGTGGGCAGCATTCCCGGGCTGGAGAACGCCGAGATGCTGCGTCCGGGCTACGCCATCGAGTACGACGCCATCGATCCCACCGAACTGGACCGCGCGCTGCGCGTTAAGCATCTCACCGGCCTGTACTTAGCCGGGCAGATCAATGGAACCTCGGGCTACGAGGAGGCCGCCTGCCAGGGCCTCATCGCCGGCATCAACGCCGCCCTGTTTGCACGCCATGCGCGGCAACAGAGCCCCGATTCCAGCCTTCGGCCAGAGCAGGAACCGCCCGCTCCCTTCACTCTGGACCGCACCGAGGCCTACACCGGCATCCTGATCGACGACCTGATCTCCAAGGGAACCGACGAGCCCTACCGTATGTTCACCTCGCGCGCCGAGTTCCGCCTGCACCTGCGCATCGACAACGCCGACGCCCGGCTCACCCCGCACGGCCGCCGGCTCGGCCTCATCGACGACGCGGCCTGGGCCGCCTTCTCGGCCAAGCAGGCCCGCGCTGAGGCGCTGCAGAGCCTGCTGGAGACCACGCGGCTCACCGCTCCCGGCGTGCGGATTCTCGCCGCAGCGCTCGAATCCGCCTCCAGCCACACTGGGCCCTCCGCAGAGACGGCGGCGCTCACGCGCGGCGAACTCTACTCCCAGATCCTCAAGCGCCCCGCCATCACCATCGAGCTTCTCCTGCCCGCGCTTCTTTCCATCCTGGAGAGTCTGCGGGAAGCCAGGCCCAAGTTCGTTCCCTGGCTGGCCGCGTTGGAAGCGGCTGGCTATCGCCACGGTGGCGCTCTGCCGGTCTGGGTCCGCAACGAGATCAAGACGGTCGAGACGGCCATCAAGTTTGCCGGCTATCTGGCCCAGCAGCAACGCGCCATCCAGCGCCTGCGTCAAGACGAGGCCCGCGCCATCCCGGCCTGGTTCAACTACCGGGCGTGCAGTGGGCTCTCGCGCGAGATGGTGGAGAAGCTGGATCGCGTCCGGCCTCTCACTCTGGGCCAGGCCAGCCGCATCGCCGGCGTCACTCCCGCCGCCGTCGCCCTGATCCAGTGTTTCCTAGAGATTCAGGCGCGCACCGCCTGAACGCCGCCTGAGATCGCCAAAGACCACCCTCCTCCTGAACCCCCACTGGCCGGCGTTCGCACCTGCCGCCGTCCCAGCCAGGCCCTGGCGCCGCCGCTGGAAGCGGCAGGCGTTGGTAACGAGCAAAAGGGGCTTCGCTCCGGGGCTGCCGCTGACGGCAAGGATGAAAACCAAACATGGGGCCGAAGAGTGCTATCCTCAGCCAAACCGGAAGTTCGACTTTTTGCTTTGCCGCAAAGATACTACGCGAGGTCTCACCTAATGCCCTGGCTTCGGATTTGCTTTGGACGCATTGTCGTCGCCGTCTCAATCACTGTCTTCGCCAGCCTGGGACTGGCAGCATGGGCTCAGAGCCAGCCCGCGAAGACCCTGCTGTTGCGCGATCCCTCGTTGAGCAAAGACAAGATCGCGTTTCTGTATGCCGATGACATATGGACCGTGGCGCGTTCGGGTGGTGAGGCCGAGCGCCTGACCTCCATGGGCTCCGTGGCGGCAGGGCCGTACTTCTCTCCCGATGGAAACCAGATCGCTTATTCGGCCCGCGAAAATGGACAGACGGACGTCTACGTGGTGAGCGCCGAGGGTGGCGTGCCTAGACGATTGACCTGGGAGCCAACCGGTAGCTACGCCGTGGGCTGGACGCCCGATGGCAAACAGGTGCTCTTTGCTTCCATGCGCACCAGCTACGCGGACTTCTTCAAGATCTTTGAGGTGCGTACGGATGGAACCGGGATCCCCACCGTGCTCCCGCTGCCCACCGCTGCGGAGGGAAGCTTTTCTGCGGACGGCAGCACCTTTGCTTATGAGCCGTTCCTGCAATGGGAGGATGCCTGGAAGCACTACCGTGGCGGGCAGACCAAGAGGGTGTGGCTGGTGCACATGAAGACTCTGGATCTGGTGAAGGTTCCACGCGAGAATTCCAACGACTTCAATCCGGTATGGGAGGGGAAGTCGGTCTATTTCCTCTCCGACCGGAACGGCCCGGTGTCACTCTTCCGCTATGACACGCAGACGAAGACCGTTTCACAGGTGGTGGAAAACCATGGATACGATCTGAAGACGGTGGCGGCAGGACCCGGCGCGCTGGTGTACGAGCAGTTCGGCTCCTTGCATCTGTACGATCTGGCCAGCGGCAAGGAGCATGCCGTACATGTCACCATCCATGGCGATCTTCCGGATCTGATGCCACGCCTGAGAAATATTCCCGCCAATGAAGTGCAGAACATCGGCATCTCGCCCTCCGGCGTGCGGGTGGTGGCGGAGGCGCACGGGGATATCTTCACGCTGCCGGCGGAAAAGGGAGACACGCGCAACCTGACCGGAACGCCCGGAATCGAAGAGCGGGATCCGGCCTGGTCTCCGGATGGAAAGTCGATTGCGTATTTCAGCGATGCATCGGGTGAGTATCAGCTCTATATTCGCGATCAGGATGGGCTGCGGCCGCCCAAGGTGATCAGCCTTGGGCCGCACCCGTCCTTCTACTACCATCCGCAGTGGTCTCCCAACTCGAAGTACATCGCCTATACCGATGTCCATCTGCACCTGTGGTATGTGGATGTCGCCGCCGGCAAGCCGGTGCTGGTCGATACGGCGCTGCGGGGCGGGTTTGGCGCCAACATGCGGTTGAGCTGGTCGCCGGATTCACAGTGGATCGCTTATACGCGCGATCTGGAGAACCAACTCCATGCGGTGTTCTTCTATTCGCTGGCTACGCACAAGTCCACGCAGATAACGGATGGAATGAGCAATGCAGCGGACCCGGTCTTCGATTCCGGCGGCAAGTACCTGTACTTTACGGCTTCCACGAACAGTGGACCATCGGACGCCGGAATCGATCTGTCCACGCTCGACCGGGCTACCAGCAGCAGCCCTTATGTCATCGTGCTGGCCAAGGACGGCGCTTCCCCCGTGCCTCCTGAGAGCGATGAAGAGAGTGCCGCCAAGGATACCGACAAGGCCGGAGAGGATGCCGACGCGGCGTCGCAAAACGCCTCTGACGGGAGCGCGGCCAAAACTGCCGCGGCCAACGGCGAGAAGAAAGGCGCAGCTCGGAAAGATCAGGTGAAACCGACCGTGATCGACCTGCCCGGAATCGGGAATCGGATTCTGGCTTTGCCGATTCCGACGCGCAATTACATTGATTTGCAGGTAGGCAAAGGAGGTGTCCTGTTTCTGGCCGAGGGCGCCCCCGTGGGACGCTCGTCGAGCGAAGATGGCCCGCCGATTCGCTCCCTGTGGAGATTTACGACCAAGACCCGCAAGACGGAAGAGGTTTTGAGCAACCTGACCCGCTTTCGCGTCTCTGCCAATGGCGAGAAGCTCTTCGCCATGGGTGAAAAGGGCTGGTTCATTGCGCCCATCGCCCAGTTGAAGGCGGGCTCGCCCCAGGCGCCGCAGGGCAAGCCGGTGAAGAACACCGGCATGTTTGCGGTCATCGATCCACGCGCCGAGTGGAGGCAGGAGTATCGCGAGACCTGGCACATCGAGAGAGACTTCTTCTACGACGCCCACCTGCACGGGCTGGATCTGAAGATCATCTATGCGAAGTACCAGCCGTACCTTGACGGGCTGGCGTCGCGATCCGAGTTCACCTATCTGTGCAACGAGATGCTGGGCGAGATTGAGGTCGGCCACATGTTCGTCCGTGGGCCCCGCCCGCCGGACCATGGGCCGAAGACCGGCCTGCTGGGAGCCGATTACACCATCGAGAACAACCGCTACAAGTTCGCCAAGATCTACAACGGACAGAACTGGACGCCGTCGCTCAAAGCGCCGCTCACGCTGCCGGGGATCAACGTGAACGTTGGGGAGTATCTGCTGGCGGTGAATGGCCGGGATCTGAACGCGAAGGATAACCTGTATAGCTTCTTCGACGGCACGGCAGGCAAGCAGACGGTGATACGGGTTGGCAGCAAGCCGGATGGGAGCGACGCAAGAGACGTCACCGTGATTCCGGTGGCCTCGGAGCATGGCCTGCGCAATCTGGACTGGATCGAATCCAATCTGCGCAAGGTGGACG
>JAJYZE010000182.1 GCA_021800195.1 Acidobacteriota bacterium | reverse complement strand
GCTTACCTCAAAGGGCGCGGCTTGAGCCGCGCTCTTTGACGCTGACAGCTCACCTTACGGCGTGTAGATTGTTCTCGGCACCGGATCTTTCCCTGGCAGACCGCTGTTCGGCAGATTGAGGCGCAGACACCTGGCCTCGGTTCCGGAGACATCCGGATCCGAGGCGGAGATATCTTCCAGGCAGCCTCCCCGGCGATGCAGGCAGGCCGTCGAAATGCAGCCGCCGCGCATCAGCGTGGGCGATGAGCGGAAATTTGGCCGAAGGCGCAAGACCCGCGGCCGTTTGAATGGCTACCGCCTGCCGGCGTCTCGGGACGGAGTCATCTCTTCGAGATAAGATCCACCTTCTTGAGGTTATCGTCAGGAATGCGATCAATGAGCAGCAACAGCGGATCGACGCCGGCCTTGTCCGGCAGCGTATCCGTGACAAAGCTGTAGGTGTTGGTCGCTCCCTTCTCTCCGCTGACGATGTGAACGCGCTCGCGGGCCAGAACAGCGCCGTAATGGAAGCCTTTCGGTGGCGCGGCCAGAGCGCCGACGTCGATCCAGTCATTCATCGACACTTCAACCTCGTTGCCCTTGGCATCGGCCTTATATTTGTGCGTCTGGATCACCACGGTGACAAGATATTTGCCATCGGGCCGCTTGACGGCAGTGGCGCTGAGGGCGCGGTTGGAGAAGATGGTGATGTCCTTGAAGAGGTCCTGGATCAGGTACTGGTACTGCGCGGGAGTCTGCGCGGAGAGTGCGTTGACCAAGGCCCAGGAGGTGGGATAGGGAGCGCCATGGTAGCCGAATTCGCCAAGGATCTGGCGCAAGGCGGCGTTCACGTGATCCTCGCCGATCATGTCGCGCAGGTAGTACATGACGACGGAGCCTTTGCGATAGTGGATGTAGCCCTGGCTGGCTTCCACCCGCATGAGCGGCCGCTCCTTCAGTCGCTCCGTGCCGCGCGCGCGCAGGTAAGCATCCATCTCATACTGAAGGAATTTGCGCATCGCATTCTGGCCGTACTCCTTCTCCATAACCATGAGCGCCGAATACTGGGCGAGCGTTTCGGAGAGCGAGGTCGCGCCCTCCATATTTGCGCCGATGAGTTGGTGCGCCCACCACTGGTGCGCCATCTCGTGCGCGACAACGTAAAAGACCATGTCGATGTCGTCGGGCTTTTCAATGTCGGCGATGAAGCCGATCGACTCCGAGTAGGGCATGGTTCCAGGGAAGGCCTGAGCGAAGCTGGCCACGCGCGGAAACTCGACGATGCGGGCCTCACGCTGGTAGTACGGGCCGAAGTTGGCGGTGTAGTAGGCGAACGATTTCTGGACGGAGTTGAGCATGCGCGGAACGTTCCACGGCTGCTCACGCAGGTAATAGACCTCGATCAGGATCGTCTGGCCGTTGGGCGCAGTCCATGTGCGGCGCGCAACGGTGTAATCGGCGGAGAGAAAAGAGTAGAAGTTGAGCGCAAAGTGGTCCAGTCTGTACTCGTAGTAGTTGCGATTGCCTTGAACCCACGTGCGGATGAGCGAGCCGGGCGCAATGGCCGTCTGGCTGCGGCTGGTACTGATGACGGTATCGACGTTGACCCAGTCGGAGTTGTTTGAGATGTAGGTATTGCCGCAGTCGGCTGTACAGTTGACCTCGAGCTTCGGCATAAGGTCCTTTTCCTTCAAGCCGAAGCGATGGCGCACGTTGGGATCGGTGAGTTCATTGTCCTCCTGATAGCCGATCTGCGGCAGGATCGTGTTGTTGAAAAAGGTGCCGTTCTGCACGATCCCGGTCATCGTGGTCTGATTTTCAAAGCCATGCGGATGGCTTTCAACGTCGAGTTGAAGCGTGCGCTGTTCGCCCGGCCGCATGGGCGTGGTCAGGTTGTAGATGCGGAAGCCGGTTTCGGCGTCGTTGGTGGCCAGCTTTGCGCCGGGCAGCGCGATGCGGGAGGTGAAGTTGCGATCGGTCGTAAACCAGACCTGGGAGATCGGCGCCGATGTTTCGTTCTCAATCTGCTCGGCCGCGTGCAGGACCAGTCCGCGATGACGCGGGTAGATGGCGACGTTGTAGTGGACATCGGCGATGCGCGGCTGAGGAAGGTTCTGGTACTTCTTCCAGTGCTTCTCGTAGTCGGCCTGGCGACGCTGAGCCTGGTATTCGCTGTCAAAGGGGTTCAGGATCTCCGTGTTGTAGTAAACCCACGCGCCAGTCAGCAGGAAGCCGGCGAGGCCGAGGAAGCCAGCAGCGCGGACCACGCCGCGAAAGCGCTGTCGGGCGCTGAACAGGCGCGCGCGCCAGCGCGTATCGCGGCCGCGCTGCCAGAGCAGGACGCTGACGACAGAGAGCAGCAGGCAGAAAAACCCCCAATAGACGGCAAACCAGCGCCAGGAGATGATCCAGGGCGCGAAGCCGAAGAAGTCGGAGTACGTCATGGTGGGCAACGAGCCGAACTTCAGCATCCGCGAGGCAACGTGCAGCGGACGCCACATGAATGCGTTGGCTACCAGCACGGCGATGAAGGCGAAGTAACCGACATACTTGTTCGGTGAGAGAACGTGGACCAAGAAGGCCAGCGCGGTGAAGAAGGCAAAGCTGACCATGACATGAAAGAGCAGCTCGTCCACGTACAGGCCGATCTGGAAGCGGGTGTAATGGTCGAATGCCTGAACGGCGACGGACACGCAGAGAACCAGAGCGAGGATGGAAGCAACCGCAGCCAGCAGGGCGAAGAACTTGGCGACGAAGCTCGGCCATTCCGGAACCGGCAGCGCATCCTGCACCTCATCGACGCGCGCATCGCGCTCCTCCCAGACCAGCGCTCCGGCAAAGAAGGTGATCATGGCGACGAGAAAGATGTACAGGGTTCCACGGATGATGTCGATCATCGAATAGGTGACCGGGCGGGCGGTCAGTCCATACCCGGAGCGGGCGTTGAAGATGAGTGCCGCCACGCAGTTCAACAGCGCGGCCAGGGTGAGCACAATGAAGGTGAGGGTCTTCATCAGCCGACGTGTCTCGATTCTCGTCGTAGCCAACACTTGGGACACCCGCGCCAAGGCTCCGAAGTGCAGGTTGAAGGCGGGGCGCGATACGGATGTGGCAAGATTCTCTTCGGCTACAGCGGCCTTTTTCCTGGAGACACGCTCGGCACGCTCTTCAAAACGGAATCGCCAGCAGGCGATGGCGAAGACGGCAAGACCCACGGCGATCCACAACAGGCGATTCCACAACAGCATTCCGTCCAAGCTGAGCACGTGGTTGTTGCGCTGCGCCACGGTCCAGTATTTGGTGGCATAGTTGAAGGCGTCGTTGCCGAAGGGATCGAGCATGGCAGCGAGCTTTTCATTACGCATGTCCGAGGTGAATGCAGCGGCGACGGCGTCGGCGACGATGAGCAGGATGCCGCCGATAAAGGAGAGAATCGTCGAGCGCGTGAGCACGGCGATGGTGAATAGAATGGCTGCGATGAAAAGCGTGTTGGGCAGTGCGAAGAGCAGGATGCTGACGGCATGCGCGGCCCAGACGACCGGTCCGAAGCGATCGTGATCGGCCCAAGGCATGAGCGGCGCCAGCAGCGCGCCCACGCTGATGCCGAGCATCGGAATGGTGGAGACCACGACGGCGCCGAAAAACCGGCCAAGCAGGAAGTCCATGCGCCGGATTGGCTTGGTGAACAGGATCTGGTGCATGTTTACCGCGAATTCGCGCGAGGCGGCGGAGTTGACAAAGGCCACGGTCATCAGCATCGTGATGAACCACATGGTGGAGTAAAACTGCTGGATGACAAAGGGCGCATTGCGCAAGGTGTTGCCGATGGCTCCGCCCACGGTAACCTGGTCGGTGCTTAAGGCGAGCAGGACGAGCAACGCGACGATGGCGGTGAAGACCCAGAGCATCGTCGAACGCAGCCAGTAGCGAACCTCAAAGGTGAAAAAACGCAGCATGGGAGATCCTCGGGTTAGTTGATGCGCAGACCGGCGATGTTGGCGAAGAAGACATCTTCAAGATCGGCCGAAACCGCGAAAAAGCCCGGCTCCGGCGCCTCATCGGCAAGTACATGAATCCGTGGTTGGCCGGCGACGAGTTTGTGAGAGATGACGGCCATGCGGGATCGATATTCTTCCACCTGTTCGCGGGCGACGCTGCGCGCCCAGACGCGGTCTTCGAGGCTGGCCACGGCGGCCTCGGGCGAGCCGGCAAAGAGCACCCGACCCTGATGAATGATGGCCATGTTACGGCACAACTCCATCACGTCCTGCACGATGTGAGTGGAGAGGATGACGACGACATCTTCGCCGATCTCAGCCAGCAGATTGTAGAAGCGATTTCGCTCGCCGGGATCAAGCCCGGCCGTCGGCTCGTCCACAATCAGCAGACGCGGATTCGCCAGCAGGGCCTGTGCGATGCCAAAGCGCTGGCGCATGCCGCCCGAGAATCCGCTGAGCGCTTTGCGGCGATGCTCCCAGAGGTTGACGCGTTGGAGCATGGCGTGGACGACTTCGCGCCGCTCTTTGCCCTGGGTGAGGCCTTTGAGCAGAGCCAGGTGGTCGAGCATATCTTCAGCGCTGACCCGGGGATAGACGCCAAAGTCCTGCGGCAGATAGCCGAGCAGCTTGCGAACCTCTTCCTTCTGCGCCAGCACATCGATGGAACCAAAGCGGATCGTGCCGGCGTCGGGTTCCTGAAGCGTGGCGATGGTGCGCATCAGAGTGGATTTGCCCGCGCCATTGGGCCCCAACAGGCCGTACAGGCCGCGTGGAATCACGAGCGAAACGCCGTCGAGCGCCTTGACGCCGTTCTTGTAGGTTTTGGTCAGATTCTGAATGCGCAGTTCGAGTGGGTGCGTGGACTCCGGCACAGAGGATTCTCCTGAACGGCCCAAAGGAAGACAGGCGCAGGCCGCGATGGTGAGGATGCGACGAGGAAAGGACAGCCGAACCGCGGGGGCAGCCGGCCGGGTTGACATCAAAAGCCCGAGTGCAAAACATCATACGTGAAGGCGCCGGGAACTGTTCCAACAATTTGAGTTGGAACAATCGAGTTCGGCGGCCTGGCACTGGGCCGGCCTGGCGTTCTCCCGGTGGGTGAGATCCAGGCCTCGCAAATACCCGTGAAATCAAGCAGATCCATGGTGGACTTTGGCAGCATCCCAGGAGATCCCCGTCTTGTTGCCTGCGCTCCGCGAGATCGGGCAGAATGAACAGGCGGCCGCGTTTGCATGGCCCGGCGACGGCTGGGTCGTCTGGATCCGGGTCGCCCTCCACACGCTCCAGCCGCGCTTTGCCAGTCTCCGGAGACTCCAATCCAGACCATCTATTTTTCAAGGCGGCGCGTCTCTTAAATAAAGGCGGCGCGATCACCGTCAGCAGGAATGTGTACAACACCGGTCAGCGGGCCGGCGATGCCGTGGTACAGCTCTACGTAGACGATCCGGACTCCGCGCAAAGAGTTGGACGGCTTCCAGCGCGTCCGCTTCCCCGCCGGACAGAGCAAGACCCTGCAAATTGCCATCTCCGCACAACGCCTGGCCTACTGGGACAAGCACACCCAAGCGCTGGAAGTAGAAGCTACGCCCATCGTCCTGCTGGCCGGCGACTCCTCGACCGATCTTCCTTTGCAAGCCACGGTCCAGGTCCAGTAACAGTTCCAAACGAGCTGCTCAAGGCTGGTGCAGGACGAAGGCAGCGCGCTCAAAGCCTTCCCTCCCCGAGACGATCCCCGGCAATGGCTCCGCCTGCGCCGATTCCAACTCGGTCTCTCGAATCATCCGGCTCCAAAGCGCCTCAGGATCGGAGTTGAAGACTTCGTCCGCCTCCGCCGGAAAGATGAACCAGGCGCCCAACCGTACCTCGGACTGAAGTTGCTGCTGCGTCCAGCCCGCATAGCCCAGGTACACATGGAAGACGGCCGGATCCGGCCGGGACGCCAACTCTTTTTCAAAGAGATTCTTTTGGGAGATCAGATATACCTGGTCGAAGACCCGATCCGCCTTCTTCAATTCAACCGGTGACTTCAGCAGAGCGAATACCACTGAAGGCTGCACCGGCCCGCCGAGATACACCGGATCGCTGCGATCCCTGGCGGCCTTTAGATTGAAAACGCGCGAGATTGGCACCTTGGTGCGCCGGTTGAGCACCAGCCCCAGCACACTCCTGCGATCATAGTGAACCAGCAGGATCACAGTTCTGGCAAAGAGCGGATCGCCCAATCTGCGGCTGGCCACCAGCACCTTTCCCTCTGCCAGTCCGCTGGGATTCCGGAGTTGGATGGGAACTGGAACTGGCCCTTGCCATCCGCTCTCCTGTTCCGGCCATGCGCTCTCCGGACCCAGAAAGACGGGTCTTATCTCCAGCCTGCGCTCCGGCTGCTTGCCGTGTAACAAGACACTGGCGGAGACGGGAGCTGCCCTCGCCAGCTTCGGTCTCCGCATGTCTCCATTGGATCTGCCGGCGCCGACGCTGCGCAGGCCTGCATGCATCCCCGCCAAAACGGCAAGGCCGGCCCAGGCAATGCCAGGCAAGATCCAGGCCAACATCACAAAGAGCGAAGATCTGCGCAGGC
>JAJYZE010000181.1 GCA_021800195.1 Acidobacteriota bacterium | reverse complement strand
CCGAGTGGAACCCGTATCGAGGTAAGCAACGAATATTGCGCCAGAATAGAAAAAATCATCCGCCAAGTGGTCAAGCCGAAGGATCTTGGCATGATCGTCTCCAATATCGGCGTCTATCCGGATCTCTCCTCACTCTTTACAACGAACGCATCGATGGATACGGCATTTATCCAGACCAGCCTTAAGGAAGACAGCAGCAAGGGCAGTTATGAGTATATGGATCTTGTCCAAAAGGCGCTGTCCAAGCAGATGCCCGAAGTTACAGCTTATTACTATGCGGGAGGCTTGATTGACAGCGTCATCAACGAGGGATTGATTGCCCCCATCGATGTTCAGGTGACATCCATGAACCTGCGCGGAGGGTTCAATTTAGCGCAACAACTTGCCTCAAAGATCAAGAAGATGCCCAATGTGAGCGACGCTTTTGTCCCACAGGATCTGGATTATCCCGGCATAGCGCTCGATGTCGACCGTCAGAAGGCCAGCCTGATCGGGCTCTCTGCGCAGGATGTGGTGGACGACGTTGTCACCGCTCTGACCTCAGACGGCATGATCGCTCCGAGCTACTGGATCGATCCCGTCAGCGGCAATAACTACTTTGTCACGGTTCAATATGCGAACCGCTGGATTGATAACATGTCCATGGAGGACCTTGGGAACATACCTCTCCGCGGCACTCAGCCTCCGGGATACAGTCCAACCAACATCGGTCGGATGGCCGTAAAGATGCCGTCCAACTTCCTGCGAAGCGATCACAGCACCGGCTATACGCCGCTCAGTTCGGTGGCCAATCTTGTTCTGATGAATACGCCAACCGAGGTGGACCACTATCAGATCCAGCGCGTGTCGGACGTCTATGTCTCGACCAAGACGGAGGCCCTGAATGACGTCATCTCCAGAATCCAGACGCTGCTGAAAAACACCAAGCACGGTCGCAATACAGTTCTGATGGTTCGTGGTGCTCCTATCAGCATGAACACGGCCTTCCACGACTTCGGCCTTGGCCTGGTTGTAGCAGTTCTGATGGTCTATCTGGTGCTAATGTCGCAGTTCCAGTCCTTTATCGATCCGTTCATTATTCTCATGGCCGTTCCTCCGGGCCTTGTAGGGGTACTCTTATTCCTGATGCTCACCGGATCGACGCTCAATGTCATGTCCTTGATGGGCGTGATCATGATGACCGGAATCGTGGTGTCCAACAGCATTCTGATTGTGGAGTTTGCCGGAATTCTCCATGAGCAGGGTAAGTCGTTGCTGGACGCCGTGGTGAGCTCCTGTAAGATTCGTCTGCGTCCCATCATGATGACCTCGCTGGCTACGCTCCTGGGCATGATTCCCCTGGCCCTGGGACTCGAAGCTGGAAGCCAACAGTACGCTCCGTTGGCCCGCGCCATCATCGGCGGCCTGGGAATGTCGGTAGCCGTCACTGTGTTTTTGGTCCCCGCGGTCTACCTTGTCGTTCATGGTCGCCGTGAGTCCAATGCCACCGGCGTAGAAGGAGTTGAACATGCATAATCGTCGCAAGACCATGGGTTTTGGCATCTTCTCTGCCATCGTGATCGCCTGCGGATCTCTGTCAGCCCGTAATTTGCAGGCGCAGAGCCAGGCTCTGCCCGATGCTCCGAAGACGAGCCTTTTTCTTAGTGCTGCGCAAACGCCGCAGGACCCGGCAACGCAGGCGACATCTGCTCAAGCCCAGGCGATGACGGCTCCAACGACGAGCGCTGAGCCGAATGCTCCGAAGCTCACCGTTGCTCAGGCAGAACAGATGGCGCTGAAAAATAACCCAAATATCAGTGTGGCCCAACTGTTCGCGCTCGCCAAGGAGCAGGTGACCCGAGAAGTTTTCTCGGCCGAACTTCCAACAGTAACTGGCGCCTTGGTCGCTACGGACTCCAACCTTAACGGGCGGCTGGCGGCCGACGCCCAGGCGCCCTTTGACAATCCGCGAATTATCAACCGTTTTGCGGGAGGCGCTGAGGTCAATCAGCTCATTACCGACTTTGGACACACTGGCAACTTGGTGCGCAGTGCCAAATTCAACGCCAAAGCGCAGGTTGAGCAGGAAAAGGCTACGGAACTTGATATCACCCTCGTCACAGACCAGGCGTTTTACGACGCCTTGACCGCACAGGCGGTTCTCAAAGTGGCCAAGGAGACGGTCTACCAGCGCGAATCCACGGATGAGCAGGTCCGCGCGTTGACCAAGTTCAAGCTGCGTTCGGACGTCGATTTGAGCTTCGCCGACGTCCAGGTCTCTCGCGCCAAACTCTTCTTACTGGATGCGCAAAATAACGAAGAAACAACAATGGCCGCTCTCGATGATGTTCTTGGCCAGGAAAATAGCACACAGTACTCTCTGGTGGATGAGACAAATAACCATCCTGAACCAGCACCGGATGATCCGGAAGCCATGGTCAAGCTTGCCTTTACCCAACGACCTGACCTTGCAGCCTTGAACTCCACCTATGCAGCCGACCAGCATTTCGCCCGAGCAGAGCGCGACCTATGGATGCCAAGCCTCACCGCTCTCGGAGCTGCTGGGGGAGAACCTATTCGTGGAGACAAAATCCAGCGGTCTTGGTACGCTATAGCTGGTGTGAATCTCAGCGTGCCGATTTTCAACGGCTTCCTTTTCAACGCTGAAGAGAGTCAGGCAAAACTCCAGGCCAAAGCGGCGCAAGAGCAGGTGCGCAACCTGACGGATAATATTGCGCGTGACGTGCGTACTGCGGTCTTCAATGCGCAAACCGCATATCAGAAGATTGCTGTCACCGAGCAGATGCTTTACCAGGCCAATTATTCCCTTGCGCTTGCCTCAGCACGTTACAAGATGAATTTGAGCGGCATCGTGGAGATAACTCAAGCTCAACTGGAGCAAGCCCAGGCTGCGGTCGACAATGCGACCGCCCGTTACAACTATCAGACAGCCATGGCGATTTTGCATTATGAGCTCGGCGAGTGAGGAGTCGGCGGCCAGGAAAAGCACCCGACAGAACAGACGGT
Organism: Acidobacteriota bacterium; assembly: GCA_021800195.1. Classification (GTDB taxonomy): domain Bacteria; phylum Acidobacteriota; class Terriglobia; order Terriglobales; family Acidobacteriaceae; genus Granulicella. The sequence goes on along the minus strand of JAJYZE010000181.1, from coordinate 3,547 downwards.
TTTGTTGAGATTCAATCCATCTGATCCTCGGGTTGCGGAACGATCCAGGAGGAAACCGTAGGCCTAGATATCCAGCAACGCCATCGATCTCAGGCCCTGATGAAGTTTCATATCTCTTGGCGCAAGTCGGTTCTACGCTGAACCATTCCGTCAAATCGGGGCCTCTATAACAGCCATCAACCACCATCCGCTGCAGCTTCAACCGGAGAACCGTTTGGTATGCAGAAAGAGATTCGATTCAAGCAGATCCTGTTCGCTACGGACTTTCTGGAGAGCTCTCGCCTGGCTCTGGACTACGCAGTGGCCATCGCCAACCACTTTCAAGCTGCGATCGTCATGCTACACGTGGTAGAACTTATGCCTGCTGCCCTAGAGGCAGAGTTGATCACCAAGACGTCTAGCCAGACCCGCCAGGCCGCATATCGTCGTCTCGCCGCGCTCGCAGAGGGCGTGCGACGCATGGGGTTGAACGTCTCCATCCTCGTTGAAGAGGGCGTTCCTTCCGACGTCATCCTTCAGGCCGCGAAACAGACGCAAGCCGATCTTTTGGTCCTCGGAGTCCATGGAGTTCACCGAGGATTGAGTCACCTTCTGATCGGCTCAAATACGGAGAAGCTCTTGCTCAGCGCCGAGTGCCCTACCCTGACTGTGGGCTCTCATGTGCTCTCCGGTGTCGATCTCTCGCTTCCCATGGACACAATTTTCTACTTTTCCGACTTCACGCCCGAGGCCGCAGCCGCAGCGCCCTATGCGGTCTTCTTGCGTCAGGAGTTCCGAGTGCCTGTGGAAGTCTATCAGCTCTTAACCTCCGCAGCCCTCAAAGACCAGAACCTGAGCAGGAATCTAGCGGAGGAGTACTGTGCCCGGATGAAATCCATCTTTGGGGAAGACCAGGCAGAGTGGTGTACGCCGGACTTCCAGCTCAAAAATGGATTGGATCTGGACCGCATGATCACGATAGCCCAGACCCAGCCATCTGGATTGATCGTCATGGGCGTTCAGACCGAATCCCACCTCGGGCGTCATCTTCATACCAGCCTTGCCTATCATGTGCTCTCAAAAGCGGCTAGTCCCGTTCTTTCCATTCGCAACCTTGCCGTGGAGCCGCAGCCTCAGAATGCATAAGCGGCATCCATACCGCGCTCTGCCATCAGAACTCACCTGGTTTGCAGTCTTTGCTCCCACTCCATGATTGCAGCCTGCTCGGCGGCTGCAAATGTAAGGTGTCCCACCTTACGCCCCGGCCTTGCTTCTTTGCCGTAGTCGTGACGAAACAAGCCTGGAAACGCTGCCGTTTCCGCCTCGGGAGGCATGCTCCCTATGCAGTTCAACATGACGGTCGGTCGACTTTCTGTGCTGCCCAGTTCCCTTCCTGATATCGCCCGCAGATGGTTTTCAAACTGCGAGGTCGCGGAACCTTCGATGGTCCAATGACCTGAATTATGAACCCTGGGCGCCATCTCATTGGCCAAGAGATTGCCGTTCGCAACAAAAAACTCGACCGCCAGAATGCCTACATAGTTGAGCCTCTTCAGTAAGATCGTCATATGGCGCTCGGCTTTCTGCTGCAAATCCTCATGCAGAAATGGAGCGCTGGAGACGCGCAGGATGCCCTCCCGGTGATAATTCTCGACCAAGGGATAAAAGACGGTCTCTCCACTCCTGGCGCGCGCGGCAATCAGGGATACCTCTGCATCGAAACCGATAACTCCCTCTAGAATGCAGGGAGCCTCTCCGACAGATGCCCATGCAGCGGCCGCCTCTTCGCTTTGGTGCAGGCGCACCTGACCTTTGCCGTCGTATCCGAGCCTCCTGGTTTTGAGAATCGCAGGCCGTCCGATCTCCCTGATGCCTTGATGCAGATCAATCAGACTATCCACCGCAACAAATGGCGCAGTGGCAACACCGCAGTCCCTGAAGAAGCGCTTCTCCAACAAGCGCTCCTGAGCGATTCCAATTGCACCCGCATTGGGATAGAGATTCAACCCCTGGAGCACATCAGCGTGGATGTTTTCGCTCTCTACTGTTACCAGATCCATCCCTTGCGCAAAAGCAGCCACTGCCTCAGCGTCGTTCAGGTCAACATTGCGAACCTCAGCAACCTGCCCCGCACAGTCCCCTGGCCGGCCCGCGCAGACCACCTCAAGATCGAGCGCTGCGGAGGCTTGCGCCAGCATTAATGCTAGTTGCCCGGCACCCAGAATGCCGATCCTTTGCCGCGAATTCTTCTTGCCCACCTGAATCATTGACGCGGGTCCGGTCCTTTCAGGACAACTTTGGTCTGTGCTTTACGGAACTTCTCCAGCCTCCGCTGCAGTTCTTCGTTCTCCAGCCCCAGGACCGATACCGCAAACAAACCTGCATTCTTTGCGCCAGCCTCACCAATGGCGAACGTCGCCACCGGAACCCCGGCCGGCATCTGGGCGATAGAGAGAAGGGAGTCCAGACCCTTCAGAGCTCGGCTCTTCACGGGAACGCCCAGCACTGGCAAGGTCGTCTTCGCCGCCACCATGCCGGGCAGGTGTGCCGCCCCGCCAGCTCCGGCAATAATGATCTTCAGCCCGCGCTCTTTAGCGCTCTCTGCGTAGCGCATCATCTTGTCTGGGGTGCGGTGCGCCGATACCACTTCCACCTGAAAGCCCACCCCAAACTCTTCGAGGACGCCGGCCGCCGCCTCCATGGTAGGCCAATCGGAGCGAGACCCCATGATGATGCCGACCGCTGCCACTCTCTCAGATGAGTTTCCGGTCCTCCCCATTGTCCTCGCCTGGCCATTCTGCGCTCGCTTTGCCATTATGCCCTCGAATCCTTTTGGATCTCGCTCCAGTTTCTCAATACCTCAACAAACGCCTCCTGTTCGAGCGCTTGTACCCTGTCCTTCAATCGATCCACTGTATCGTCAGGCAGGACAGTGCACCGCTTCTGCAGAACGATCGGTCCTCCGTCAACCTCTTCCGTCACCTGATGAACCGTACAACCGGTTTCTGCAACTCCTGCGGCCAGTACGGCCTCATGCACCTTTCGATTCATCAACCCCGCAAAATCTGGAAGCAGCGATGGATGCACGTTCAGCAGTCTACCCCTCCAGGTCTGAACAAATGAAGCGGTGACAATGCGCATATAACCGATCAGTAGCACTACCTCGGCACCTACGCTCTCCAGCACCCGACTTACTTGCCGGTCATACGCTTCACGCGTCAGGCCTGCCGAATCCAGAAAGAGAGCCGCCACCTGGTGTCTCGCGGCTCGCTCCAGGATCGGAGCGGTCTGCTTGTCTGAGATGACCATCACAACTTCGGCGTCCAGACCCCCTGCGGCGATCGCATCCAGGACACCTTGCAGTGCTGTTCCACGCGTCGATCCCAAGACCCCAACCTTTAAACTCATGCCTGCCGCACCACCTTCATATGCTCAATACGATGAAGAATGGCTCTCTCGGTGCCGATGTCGGAGCGGTGAAAGAACGGGCCAGGAATCATTCTCACCGTCTCTTCACACCGAGTCTCTGCCTCGTTCAGGCTTTCCCCAACACCCACCACAGCAACCG
>JAJYZE010000180.1 GCA_021800195.1 Acidobacteriota bacterium | reverse complement strand
TGCTGAACTTGAGCAAAGCGCAATTTCAGATAGGCGCACAGATGTACAACGCGCTCAATCACGTCAATTTCGCCGCTCCGGGCAACAATGCGTCCAACACGGCCACGCTGGGCCAGATCAGCAGCGATGTTGAAGCACCGACAAGCCCCTATGGAACCTTTGAAGGAGCTTCCGTATCTGGACGCGTCATCGTGCTCCAAGGCCGGTTAACCTTTTAGCGCCTGACTTTACTCTGCTTTGGCGCAGGATGAACAGGCAGGCCGGTTGGTAGTTCGCGACTCCGTGAGCTCTGGGTAAGGGCGGAGACGGTCTGCCCTGTCCGCCCTTCCTGTCCGCCGAGCAGGCGCGCCGTGCCTCATTCCAGACCCACACCCTTCCTCGCATCCGTCTCTTCCGGCGCAGGTAGCAAAGACCTCCGCCGGAGGAGCAGGAAGAAGACCGGAACCAGAATCAGCACGTGAATGGTGGAGGTGATCATGCCGCCGACAATCGGCGCTGCGATCGGCTTCATCACGTCCGAGCCAATGCCGGACTCCCAGAGGATAGGCGCAAGGCTCAGGATCACAGCGGTGACCGTCATCAGCTTAGGCCGCAGGCGCTGCACCGCTCCCTCTACAATTGCCTGGTGCAGGGCCGCTTCGGTCAGCGGCGCCTGCTTCTGCCTCCGGAGTTCATAAGCTTCTTCCAGATACAGCACCATCACCACACCGGTCTCCACGGCAATGCCGAACAGGGCGATGTAGCCCACCCATACCGCCACGCTGAAGTTGTAGCCCAGCATCCACTGCAGAAGCAGTCCGCCGGACATGGCATAAAGCGTAGGTAGAAGAAGCACGGCAGCTTCCAGGGGAGAGTGAAAGATGAGGTAAAGGAGGACAAAGATGACGAAGAAAACGACCGGCAGAATGATGGTGAGCCGTTGCCGGGCGCGCTGCTCAAACTTGTACTCCCCGGCCCAGCGCCAGGTGTATCCCGTGGGCAGCGCGAGCTGCTGCAGGAGCTTGTTCGCGCGCTCGACGTAGCCGCCGTAGTCACTGGTCTTGAGATTCAGATAGACGTAGCCGGTCAGCAGGCCGTCCTCGTCGCGGATCATGGAGGGACCGCGCGAGAAGAAGACGCGGGCTACCTCGCTGAGCGGAATCTGTGCACCCGTCGGAGTAGGAAGCAGCGCTCGCGCGATGCTCTGCGGGTCGTCTCGAAAGTCACGCAGGTAACGCACGGCGATGGGAAAGCGTTGGCGGCCCGCGACGTCTTCGCCGATGTCCGCGCCACCAATCTCGGAGGTAATCCACTGCTGCACGTCGGCCACGGTGAGACCGTAACGGGCGGCTTGCGGGCGATCGACATCGATGTTGAGGTAAAAGCCCTGCGCGACGCGCTCCGCATAGACAGTGCGGGTCTCAGGCAGTGCGGAGAGAATCTGCTGCATCTGTGCTCCAAGCTGCTCGATATGGGAGAGATCCGGCCCCTGGATCTTGATGCCGAGAGGAGTTTTGATACCGGTCATCTCCATATCCAGACGGTTCTGGACGGGCATGGTCCAACTGTTGGTAAGCCCGGGAAACTGGAGCTTCGCGTCCATCTGCTGGATCAGCCCCTGATAGGTGATGCCGGGCCTCCACAGGCTGCGCGGCTTGAGCATGATGGTAGTGTCAAACATATCCAGCGGCGCGTTATCGGTGGCGGAGTCCGAGCGGCCAACGGTGCCGAAGACGGTTGCCACCTCGGGAAAGGAGCGCAGGATGCGATCCTGCTCCTGCATGAGCGCCGTCGCCTGGGTGATGGAGATGCCGGGCAGCGAGCTGGGCATATACAGCAGCGAGCCCTCATAGAAGGCGGGCATGAACTGGCTGCCGAGGCGAAGGTAGAGGGGTATGGTTGCGCCTAGAAAGAGAAGATTCAGCGCGACGACCAGCTTCCATCGGCGCAGGCACCAATGCAGCACCGGAAGATAGATGGCCTGGGTGATGCGGGAGACGGGGTTTTTCGCCTCAGGCCGCAGCTTGCCGCGCAGGAAGAAGGGCATGAGCGCAGGCACCAGCGTGATGGAGAGCAGCGAGGAGCAGATGAGAGCCATCGTTTTGGTCCAGGCCAGCGGCCGGAACATGCGGCCCTCCTGCGCCTCCAGGAGGAAGACGGGCAGGAACGAGACCACGATGATCATCAGCGAGAAGAATAGGGCCGGACCTACCTGCTGCGCCGCCCGCACCAGGATGGCGCGCCGCTCCGCGCCGTTGGGTACTTCGGCCCGCTCCGCCAGATGGCGGTATCCGTTTTCGACGATGACGATACTGGCGTCAATCAGTATGCCGATGGCCAGTGCGAGCCCGCCAAGCGACATGATGTTGGAGCTCACATGCAGGAAGTACATGGGAATGAATGCCGCCAGAACGGCGATCGGCACGGTGAGAATGGGCACCAGCGCGGAGCGGAAGTGAAAGAGAAAGACGATGCTGACAAAGCTCACGATGATGCCTTCCAGCAGCAGATCGCGGCGCAGCGTATGGATCGACTGGTTGATCAGTCCAGAGCGGTCGTAGGCGGTTGCGATCTCGACGCCGGGGGGAAGCGAAGGGGCAAGCGCACGCAGTCGGGCCTTGACCGCATGGATGACATGAAGCGCGTTCAAGCCGTAACGCATGACGACGATGCCGCCTACGGTCTCGCCTTCGCCCTGCCACTCGGCGGCTCCACGGCGCACATCTGGACCGAAGGTGACCGTACCCAGATCCTTCACCAGGACGGGCGTGCCGTTCCTGGTGGCTACAGGAACGTTCTTCAGGTCAGAGAGCGACCTGAGGTAGCCGAGGCCTCGAATCATGTACTCGGCCCCGTTGGCCTCCAGTACGTCTCCGCCAACTTCATTGCTGCTCTGCCGTACGCGGTCGATGACGGTGGCGGCCGAGATGCCGTAGGAGAAGAGCTTCCTGGGATCGAGGTTCACCTGGTACTGGCGCACGAATCCGCCGATGCCGGCCACCTCCGCTACGCCGGGCACGGTCTCGAGCTGGTAGCGCAGATACCAGTCCTGCAGGGTGCGCAGATCCGCCAGGCTGCGGGTGTGGGAGCGATCCACGATGGCGTATTCGTAGACCCAGTCGGCTCCGGTGGCGTCGGGCCCGATGGCCGGATGCACCCCGGCGGGGAGCTTGCCCGCAATCTGCTCCAGGTACTCGAGGACGCGCGAGCGCGCCCAGTAGAGATCGGTTCCATCCTTGAAGACGACGAAGACGTAGGAGTCTCCGAACATGGTCTGCGCCCGTACGCTGTTGACGTTGGGAGCTGAGAGCAGCGCGGTAACGATGGGGTAGGTGACCTGATCTTCAATCACATTGGGTGGTTGGCCCGCCCATGAGGTGTGAATGATGACCTGCACGTCACTGATGTCGGGCAGCGCATCCAGGGGGATGTGCTGGTAACACCAAAGTCCTGCGATCACCAGGAAGATGGAGCCGGAGAAGACCAGGAAGGGATTGCGCGCGCACCAGGCGATGATCTTCGAGATCATTCCATGCCCCCCGTGACGTCGAGGCGGAGTTGCCGGGTAGCGAGGGTGCGGCCGCCACGTTGAGCCTCGACGGCGGCCTGCCAGGCGCCGCCCGACGGCAGTTGCACCGTTCCCTGGTAGAGGCCGTCGGCTCCTTTCTGGAGCGCGACGGAGAGATGCTGTGCCGCCATCCCCATCTCCGGCATGGCGGGAAGGAACAAGGCGGCGGTGACGGTGAGCCCTTCCGCCTCTGGCCCGGACAGCGGCTTGCCATTGGGAGCCGTGAGCTTGACGCGCAGAGCGTCTGTGCCCGTGCGCATCGGGGAGGGTTGGGTCGTGAGGTCGATCTGCACCTGTGCAGCCGAAGCCGGACCAGCGGCGGTGGACGGCGCTGGCGGCGGGGGTGAAAAACCTGCGAGGGCCTGAAGCTGTGCCTCTGAGTCCACTAAAAAGTTGGCCGAACTGACGACCCGTTCGCCGTTCTTGAGGCCGCTGAGGACCACCACAGAGTCGTTGACCTGTGGGCCGGTCTGAACGACGCGCGGCTCAAGGTAGCCCTGTCCAAGATCGACAAAGGCGATCGACCTCTCTCCCGTCTGCAGGATGGCGGAGGCGGGTACTACCAACTGCCGGCCGAGGGAGACACCAATCCTGACGTTGACGTACATGCCCGGCTTCAGCACGACGCCGGGATTGGAGAAGATCATGCGCACGCGAACGGTGCGAGTGGCGGGGTCCACCTGGGGAAGGATCTGGTCGAGATGGCCGCGGAAGGTTCGGCCAGGATACGCATCCACGGTCACCTGGCCCGGGTCACCGGGTCGCAGACGGCTGACCTCATCCTGAGAGACGTTGGCGTAGACCCAGACGGTGGAGAGATCGGCGATGGTATAGAGCCGGGACTGCGGCTGCGCGTAGGCGTTGGGTAGAGCCTCCCGATCGGTGATATAACCGGAGGCTGGAGAATCGATCGTCATGTTGCGCTGTACCTTGCCGCTCTGTTCCAGATCCGTGATGGCTTGGGGCGGAACGCCGAACTGCCGCAGCCGCTCGGCAGCGGCCTGCAGCAGCCAGTCTCCCTCCGACGTCGCCATGCCGTCCGTTCCGGTGGGCTTGCCGGCCGCGGGCTGCTTCTCCGGTGCGAAGGTCTTCTGATTCTGCCGCGCCAGAAGAAACTCCTCTTCGCTGCTGACCAGGTCCGGGCTGTAGATGGTGAAGAGCGGCTGTCCCTTGCGCACATACTGGTAGGTCGCGTCGGCGTAGACATTCTGAATCCATCCCGAGAAGCGGGTCTGCACATAGGCCAGCTTCTCTTCATCCACGTCGACATTGCCGGGGACATCCAACTCGTCCTTCAGGTCGGTGAAGGTGACGGGCGCGGTGGTCACTCCGATCTCCTGCAGACGCTGCGGCGAAATCTGGAACCCAGATGCAAGTGGCTCCGGAGCCAGTGGGGATGCTGTCATGGTGGAGCGCGAGGGCGCGGTCTGGGCGGATGGCTGCGGACCTCGCGCGATCACCGGATCTTCCACGGAGGTTGGAGATGAGGTCCAGGGCAGGGGCCATGAGGGATGCTGGCGCAGCACCAGGACAAGAGCTCCGCCGAGCAGAATGCAAGCTGAGACGGCGGCTGCCAGGGCAAGCTGATAGGTGCGTGTCTTCACGGTTTCACCTCCGGTGTGAGTGGCTGAGACGGGGTGGGCGTGAGCTGCTGAAGCTGGTCGATGGTCGCTCCGGTGGCCATTTCGAGGTCGGCGAGGCGCGCATCGAACTCCTCGGCTGCCTGAACCCAGGCGAGATCGGCGTTGATGACGGTCATCTGGCTGTCCAGCAGATTGAGAAAGTCTGTCTTGCTGTTCTCGTAGGCGATCACGCTGGATTGCAGGGTGGCCTCAGCCTGGGGCAGAAGCCGGTCGTGATACAGGCTGGCGAAGCGCTGCTCCGCCTGCGCCTCGGCCAGTTGCTCGGCGATTGTGCCGCGCGCCTGGTTGCGGAGATTGGCCAGTTCGGCGTCCTGCGCCGTGGCCTGCGCTGTGGCCGTGGCGATCTCGGCGTCGTGTTTGCGGTGATTCAGCCAGGGAAGGTTCATCGAGCCTTCCACCAGGTAGCTGTTGCGCATGTTGTAACCGTAGGGCTGCAGCATGTATCCGGCGGTCACCACGAAGTCGGGAGTGTAGGCTTTCTTCGCCAGCAACTGCTGTTTGTGGCTGCTCTCCGCAGCCGCCTGTGCTGCCACCAGGTCAGGCCGCGAGGAGAGCGCAAGATCCTCCAGAGTCTGCGCCGAGGGCAGTGTGGCCAGAACCGCATACTGGCCGCCTGCGGTCAGCGGGGCCTCGGGATCGCGTCCTAGCAGGGTGTTCAGGCGGGCACGCGCGGTTTCCGCGTCGCGATCAAATCGGATCATGTGCTCGCTCAGTTCGGTGAGCGCCACCTCTGCCTTGAGGATGTCCTGCTGAGAGACAGCGCCAACCGAGTACCGGATGCGCGCCGCCTGGATCGACTGGCGCGCGATGCGCATGTGCTCATCGTGAATCCGCATCTCTTCCTGGGCCAGCAGCAGATCGTCAAACGCCTTGTGCACCTGCACCCGGACTGCGAGGCGGACCTCGTCCAGTTGTGCCCTGGCCACGTCCACCTCCGACTGCGCCACGCTGGTGCGCAGAGCGCGTTTGCCCACGCCGGGAAGCGCCTGGCTGACGGTGAACATGTTTTGCGCGTCGTTGTAGTTCCAGGGCTGGGCCAACGGCACACCCCAACCGCTATACATGGCAGAGGGATCGTCGAGCGCACCGGAGGCGGGAAGATGCGCCTGGATGGTGGCGACGCGCCGGGCGGCGACCTGGATCTCTGGATTTCGGGCCAGCGCGATCTGCTCAGCCTGTTGGAGCGTAAGCGCAGGAGCCGAGTTCGGTTGCGTCGAGGTTGGCGACAGGTTGAACAACGTCACAAAGGCGGCCAGGGGATCGTTGTCGCCGGGTGGCTGCGCAAAGGCAGGCCAGGTAGATAAAGCTGCAATGAACCATGCAGCGATCAGACACTTCATCGCTTCCTCCAGTGGGTACGCGGCGAAAG
>JAJYZE010000179.1 GCA_021800195.1 Acidobacteriota bacterium | reverse complement strand
GCAGCCTTATCTGATCGAGCAGGTTTGGGCGGCCTACACGCCGGAGCAGCATGCCATCTGGAGTGAACTGGTGACGCGCCGTTTGCCCCAGCTCTACGAGTATGCATCAAGAACCTACCTGGAAGGCTTTGATCAGATCGGGTTGCAGGTGGACCAACTGCCGGATCTAGCCAAGGTCAGCGCGCGGCTGGAGCCCCGGACGGGCTGGAACTCGACGCCGGTAAGCGGGTTTCTGCCTTCGAATGCGTTTTTTGAGATGCTGGCGGCCCGCCGTTTCCCGACCACGACCTGGATTCGCAGCCGCGACTCCATGGAGTACACCCCGGAGCCGGATATCTTCCATGATGTGTTTGGGCATGTGCCGATGCATGCGCATCCTGTTTTTGCCGATTTTCTACAGGAGTATGGCCGGGTGTGCGCCGGCTTGAACAGCGCCCAGGCTCTCGAACGAATGGGAAGGCTGTTCTGGTTCACGGTGGAGTTCGGGGTGATTCATGAGGAAGGAAGGATCAAGGTCTACGGCAGTGGATTGATCTCCTCGCATGGCGAGTGCACGCATGTTGTCGAACGAGCGGCAGGACTGGAGATAAGAGAGTTTCGGCTGGCGGAGGTGATGGATACGAAGGTGGACGTCGCCCGGATGCAGCCGGTGTTGTATGCCATCGAAAGCTTCGAACAGATCTACGAGGCGGCCAAGGAGGCAGAGTCACAGATAGGAGTTTAGTTGTGCTTTTTTGGTGGGAGAAAGTTGCTATCAACTGAGATTCTCGATAGACTACGTTCATGAGCCTGACGCACATCCCGGCTTGTTGTCTGTGTCCTGACCTTGGGGTCTGGGATACTGCCTGCGGTTGATTGCTGCATCAGATAGAAATTCCCCAGTTACCTCAAGTGCCCACGAAGCTGATCGTGGGCATTCGTTTTTTCAGCAACGGATTTGTGCGGCTGGGACGATGGAACGAGATTGGAGAGGACATTGAGCGAGACAGTGAAGCCTGGCGCAGGAGACGCGTTGGTCAAGGAGACAAAGGCGCAGCGGTCCGAGCGGCTAAAGCTGGAGAAGAATCCCTGGGAGGCCTGGGACGAGGTGCGCCGGTTCGCTCGCGAGGGCCGTGAGAGCGTGCTGCCGGAGTGGGCCGAGTTCTACTTCAAGTGGTGGGGAATCTACACCCAGGGCGACGGCGCCGGAGTGACCGGAGGATCGGGCGGACAAGGCAAGGCCACGGAGTACTTCATGATGCGGATCGGCCTGCCGAATGGACTGCTCACCGCCCGGCAACTGCACGCCATCGCTGACATCACGCAGCGATATGCTCGCGGAGTTGCGGATATCACCACGCGGCAGAACATCCAGCTCCACTGGCTGACGATCCAAGCCCTGCCGGAGGTGGTGGATGCGCTCAGCACCGTCGGATTGAGCCCCAAGGGTGCCTGTGGCGATGTCGTCCGCAACGTGACCGGATGCCCGCTGGCAGGGCTGGACCGGCACGAACTCCTGGATGCCTCGCCGTTGGCCCTGGCGGTATCGCGGATGTTGTCCGGCAATCGGGAGTTTCACAATCTGCCCCGCAAGTTCAAGATCAGCGTGACGGGGTGCCCAATCTGGTGCAGCTTTCCAGAGATCAACGATGTAGCTTTGACAGGCCTGAGTCGTGTCAAGGACGGCAAGGAAGAGGTGGGATACAGTGTGCGCGTGGGTGGAGGGCTCTCGACTGAGCCGCACCTGGCTGTGCGCCTGAACGCATTCGTGCCACAGGAAAAGGCTTTGGCGGTTGTGCGGGCCATCTGCGAGATCTTTCGCGAGCAAGAGGTGCTGCGCCAGAGCCGCACCCATGCGCGGTTGAAGTACCTTTTCCTGAAGCATGGCTGGACGTCCGAGCAGATGCTGGAGGCTATCGAAGAGAAGATCGGCTTCCGTTTCGAACCCTGCCCCGAGGGAGCCGTCGCCCAGGACATTTACCGCGATCATGTGGGTGTGGTTCCGCAACGGCAGCCGGGGCTGAACTCCATCGGCGTGACGGTACTGAATGGGCGATTGAACCCAGCGCAGCTCCATGGCCTGGCCGCCCTGAGCGAGGCTTATGGGGATGGATCCCTGCGCGCCACCATTGGGCAGAACATCGTCCTGGTGAATCTTGCCAGGGCCAGGACCGCGGAGGTTGTCGGCAAGATTGCGGCGCTTGGTCTGGAGGTGCAGCCCACAGTCTTCTATCGCGGAGCAGTCGCCTGCACGGGAACCGAATTTTGCAAGCTGGCGATCGCTGAGACCAAACGATTCAACCAGTGGCTGGTGGGGGAGCTGGAAGAGCGGCTGCCGGAGTTCGACCAGCAGATTCGACTGCATGTCACGGGCTGCACCAATAGTTGCGGGCAAAGTTGGCTGGCCGATATCGGGCTGGAAGGAAAGAAGTTGAAGCAGGATGGACAGATGGTCGATGCGTTTTATTTCTGTGTCGGCGGGGCGGTGGGGGAGTATGCGGGCATTGCGCGACAGATCGGCTTTCGCGCCGCCGCCCAGGACTGTCCTGAGGCCATTGAGCGGCTGTTGCGAGGGTATCTGAGTCAACGCCAGGAGGACGAGAACCTGCGCGCTTTCTTTCGCCGCAAGACTGATGAAGAGTTGCGGGCGCTGCTGGCCGGGGCAGAAGTCGAAGCGGTGAAGCGGGATCTCGCGCCCGGACCTGTGCCCGCGAATGTAGGGTGAAACTATGAGCCTATTCCCAATCTTTCTGAAACTGACGGCGCGGCCCTGTGTGGTAGTGGGGGCTGGAGCGGTGGCTGCGACCAAGATCGAGAGCTTACTGTCAGCCCATGCGAGGGTCACCGTGATTGCGCCGGAGGCTACCGTGCGCGTGTGGGAGTGGGCAGAGGCTGGGGATCTGCGTTGGGAACGGAGGGAGTATCGCCCAGGGGATCTGGCCGGGGCATTTCTGGTGGTTGCGGGAACCTCCACGCCGGGGGTGAATCGCGCGGTGTTCGCTGAAGCGAGCGCGGCGGGGGTTCTGTGCAATTCGGTGGATGACCCGCCGTTCTGCGACTTTTACTTTCCCAGCGTGGTGCGGCGCGGCGATTTGCAGATTGCGATCTCCACGGGTGGAGAGAGCCCGGCCCTGGCGCAGCGGCTTCGCCGGGAGATCCAGGAGGCGTTACCGCCGGACGCAGGAGACTGGTTGAAAGAACTTGGATGGCTGCGGCGCGAGGTCACCGCCGCGGAGCCGCTGGGCGAGGAGCGCAGGCTGTTCCTGCATGAGTTGGCGCAGCGCGAAGTCTGCGGTTATGAGCAGTGCCCATCCCGGCTCCGGGCTCGCCGGCATGCTGTGGAGCACGGGTTGGCGGCGTCCAAGGCGGCGCCAAAGGAGACAGAGCCATGACAGCTGCGGAAAAGGGAGTGGTGTACCTGGTGGGCGCTGGACCGGGAGATCCGGAGCTGTTGACCTTGCGCGCGCTGCGGTTGCTGGAAACCGCGGACGTCATCTTCCATGATGATCTTGTGCCGGAGGAGGTGCTGGCGAGGGCGCAGCGCCATGCTCTGGTGACCAGTGTAGGCAAGCGCTGCGGGCGCCCTCGCATCACCCAGGCTGGGATTCATGCGCTGCTGATCGAGTCGGCGCACGCCGGACAGAGCGTGGTTCGGCTGAAGAGCGGCGACCCGTTGGTCTTTGGGCGAGCCGGTGAAGAGATGGCGGCGCTGCGCAAAGCCGGAGTGCGGTTTGAGGTGGTACCGGGGGTTACGGCTGCGCTGGCTGCGGGAGCGGTCTTGCAACTGCCTTTGACGGACAGAGCGAGCTCGAGCAAGCTGATCTTCTGCACCGGCCACCATGCGGATGGCAAGGACGTCGCGCCCATCTGGAGCGGCCCGTTACCGGAGGATGCAACCCTGGTGGTTTACATGCCCGGGCGCAATCTGGAACGGATCGCATGGGATCTCTCCCAGGCGGGGGTCGCTGGGGATGTGGCCTGCTGCGCCATCAGCCATGCGGCGACCGAGCGGCAGAGCTGGGTAGCGGCGCGATTGGATCGCGTGGAAGGAATGACGTGTGGGCCAGCTCCGCTGCTGCTGCTGGTGGGACGCACCATGGAGCCGCTTTTGAGTGGAAAGGCGACGCCCGGCGATGTTGTTCTTCTGAAGGAAGTCGCTGTGCGGATGCAAGAGGATCTACGCTGAGCGACGGGAGGAACAGGAGCGACTTCAAGGCATTTCGTCGTGGAGCGTGGCCAGTTAGGAATCGAGAGAGGCAAACCGGATGTTCCGCCTGCTGCTTTTCGACTTTGACCACCCCGGCAAGCAGGCTTGCGGGGGTGGTCAGAGCGTGAACTGATTTATTGGTTTGCGGATTGGCTGTCTGCGACTGCAGGGGTGGATGGAGGAGCGGGGTGCTGGGCTAGCGGGGAAATGATCTCGTCCAGGTAGTCCTTGCTGCCGGGGATGCGGACCATCACCGGATAGCGCTCGCCGTCGTGGTAGTCGATGTCCACAGGGGTGATGTACTTCTCCGACTGCATCAGGAAGTGGATGGGATCTTTGCTGGCTTGAGCGGCAACGATGGCCTGGTGCAGAGCGTCGCCCGAGAAGACAATGCCGTTGACGGCGATCAGTTTCTGGCCCGGCGCCAATCCGGCTTTGTCCGCGGGGCTGCCCCAGCGCACGTCGGCAATGGTTCCATCAGCACCGAGCCGCAGCCCCAGGGAGTACCAGACAAAGGGTCCGGGAGCGGAGCGGCGGCTAAAGGCGCGGATCGTGGCAGCCATGCCGGGGGTGGGATGGTCCTGATAGACGAGCTTGTAGCCCCCGCGAGTGATGCCGTCCAGGTCGGCGTGGGGATGGATCAGATCGATGCGATCATGGATGAACTTTGCCCAGTCGTAGGGAACCACCTGGTTGAGATCGGCGATGAGCTCGGCCCGGGTGTAGGTAACAATCAACGGGCCGGTGTTGCCTCCCTTGCCGAGGAAGATGCGCAGGAAGTCGGTCAGCGATTTCTGGTCATTGGTGAGCTTTCGGATCTTGGTGTCGGCATCCAGCCAGAAGAGTTCACCCTCCTGGTAGTAGTCCTGACCGCGCCGCCAGTTGGACCACGCTTGGCCGTCTGAACGCAGCACGCTGGAGGCTATGGCGGTGTCCAGGGTTGGCCGCCAGTCACGCCCGGATTTGTAATCCATCTGCGCGGCCGAGGCAGCCAGCAGGTCGCGGTAGCCGGCCTGCGACTTCAGGCCGGAGCGCGCTGCCAATACGTTGCCCAGGTACTGCGTCATCCCCTCATACACCCAGAGAAGCGATCCCTGCTGCATGAGGGCGAAGGTGGGCTGATAAAGGTTGTAGGGGCGGCGATACTTGCCGTTCCAGGAGTGGGTGAACTCGTGGGGTAGAAGGTCCGCGTCCGCCAGTTGGCCCTGCTGCGTGGCGAAGGCCTTTTCTCCTGTGCCGTTATCCGACGACTGGCCATGCTCAAGTCCCTCTCCGCCTGCGTAGTTCGAGAGGGTGAGCAGGAAGTGATAGACGTAATAGTGGTGGCAGCCGTAAGCCGCCGTAGCCTCGCGTACCAGGTTCGAGATCTCGTAGAGGAGCTGGGGGCGAAGATTGGAGTCATCCGGGTTGTCCGAGGCGACATCGATGTAGTGTTTGGGCGAGATCTCCGGAGCCAAAGGAAACTCGTGGAAGTACTCTCCGGTGAGCACGGGGGAGTCTTCGAGTTGCTCGACGGTGGTTGCCTCATATTGCGTAGTGCCGCCCACTTTGGCGTTCGGGTCATAGGGACCGATCGGAGTGAGTGCTGTTCCGATGCCCCAGCCGGCAGGGACCGTCACGCTGGGCTGGATGGGGATGTCACGGACCGGGATGTTGGCTGGATAGAGCATCAGCTTCTCCCACTCGAGCACGGCCATCTTGTCGTCCGCGCGAGCTTTTACGATGCAGTCCAGATGGGCATGGAGCGTAGAGACCCCTTGCGGGATGTCGACATGAAACTCGTAGAGGTTCTGATAGTCGCGGCGCCAGGGGAGGGTTTTGCCATTGGCCGTGAAGACGACGCCCGTGATGTCCGCTACCGGGCCATTGGGTGCGTGGTCTCCGGGAATCCACTCCGGCGTGATGAAGGTGGCCGGTCCCGGCTTCACGGGGAGATCGATCTCGGCTTGATACAGCTTGCGCGGAGCTCCGGTGAGATCCGCTGTGATGCGGATCGGCGTCCGCCCTGCCGTGGCGGACGAGGAGGCCCCTGTGATCTGGCCGAAGGCTGAATGGGTCAGCGCAATTGCAACGACGAAAAGCAAAGGCTTGAGCTGCATGGGAACCTTTCCGTGTTGAAGATTTGGTCGGACGCAACCTTGGTGAAGAGACGTTCAAGGGCGGATTGAAGTCGCAAGGTCCCGTAAAGAACAGGCTTCTGAAGCGAGGCTTTTTGAGGGGATGCGGTCTTTCGCCCCCATCCTTCCGTTGCCGGAGGGAGCCTCGCCAGCGAGGGGCTTCTTCCTTTGGGGGAGATGCTCCTCGCCGGCTGATTGAGAAGGACAAGGGTTGTGCTGCAAGGGGCTGCTTGCCACGCGCAACTTCCGAACAGCGGCGGCTGTGC
>JAJYZE010000178.1 GCA_021800195.1 Acidobacteriota bacterium | reverse complement strand
GCATTGCAGGCCTTTTTACGACTCTCTTGTCTCGCTCCAAAGGAGCGGTCACGGCGCTCATCGTTCTTGGGGCGCTGGTCTCCCTTGCCGGGGGACAAACTTCTTCGTCCGGGCTCGCTGCGTCGTCTGGGCTCGCTGCGTCGTCTGGGCCCGCTGCCAGCGTGGATCCAATCCTGGGGACGGGCGAGGGTCCGGGAGGTGGCATCAATCTATTTCCCGGCGCCACCACGCCCTTTGGCATGGTGCAGCTTAGCCCTGATACCCAGGATCATGGTTATGGTTACCACTACAGCGACCCTTTCATCGGTGGATTCAGCATGACCCACATGAGCGGCGTGGGATGCCCCAATGAAGGCGACGTCTTTTTTACGGCGACCACCGGGCCTATCCACACCACACGCGATGATTTTTCTTCGCCGTACTCGCACACCATGGAGAGCGCCAGGCCGGGCTACTACCAGGTGCGCCTGCTGGAGTGGAACATCCATGCCGAGCTGAGCGCCACCGATCACACCGGGATGGCTCGATTCACCTTTCCCGCAGGTCAGCCAGCGAACATCCTGCTGCCGATCAGCCACTCGGAGAGGAACGTCACTGGCGCCTCAGTGCAGATCGTGGGCGACAGGCAGATTGAGGGTTACGTGGAAGACCAGGCGTTTTGCGGCAATTTGCAGCGCTACAAGGTCTACTTCGTCATGACCTTCAGCAAGCCGTTTGCCTCTTACGGAACCTGGACCGGGAAGAAGTACGGAGGCCCGGGCAGCATCGCCGCGGGCAGCCGCACGGCGGAGCAGTCCGGGCATCAGGGATGGATCGGGGCCTACACAAGCTGGCCAGCCGCACCCCACGCGCAGACGGTCACGGTGAAGATCGCCATCTCCTATGTTGACCCTGCCGGCGCGGAGAACAACCTGAAGACCGAGGCGGCCGGCAAGAACTTTGCGACCATCCGCAGCGAGGCGGAGGCAGCATGGAACCGGGAGCTGAGCACCATTGACATCTCTGGAGGAACCAAGGCGCAGCGCACGGTCTTCTATACGGCGCTCTATCACTCCCTGCTGATGCCCAGTCTGTTCAGCGATGCGGATGGCCGCTACCTGGGCTTCGACGGCCAGATCCACAAGGCTCCTCCGGGCCACGCGGTCTACGCCAACTATTCGGGCTGGGATATCTACCGCAGCCAGATGCCGCTGCTGGCGATGATCGAGCCGCAGCGCATGGAAGACATGGCGCAGTCCGTGGTGCTGATGTACCAACAGGGCGGCTGGATCGGGCGCTGGCCGCAGACGAATCTCTATACCAACATCATGGCGGGAAGTCCGTTGAGCGTGGCGCTGGCTACGGCCTGGCTGGATGGACTGCACGGCTTCGACATGAAGGCCGGCTGGGAGGGCATGTTCAAAGACGCTACCGAGGCTCCGGCACCCGGCCATCCGTACGCCGGCGAGCAGGGCATCGACTGGATCAACAAGCTCCACTACGTGCCGGATGACAGGGTGGGTTACGGTTCCGTCTCGCAGCTTCAAGAAGACGCTATCGCCTACGCCTCCCTGTATCGCCTGGCGAAGGATCTGGGCAAAACCGCCGACGCCAGAACGCTCTACGACCGCGCGCTGTACTATCGCAACGTCTTCGATAACGCCGATGGCTTCTTCCGCCCGCGCAAAGCCGATGGCAGCTGGGTGAAGAACTTCGATCCCGCGCAGGATGGTCACGGATTCATCGAAGGCAGCGGCTGGCATTATCAGTGGCTGGAGCCTGCCGATGTGGCCTGGGTGGTGAAAGCGATGGGCCCGGAGGTCTTCAATCAGCGTTTGAAGGAGTTCTTCAACTATCCGGTCCCGGACTGGTACGGCAAGTACTACAACCCGTATAACGAGACCGATCTCGAAGCTCCGTTCCTGTTCAACTTCTCTGGCCGCCCGTGGGAGACGCAGCGGGTGGTGCGCCGTGTGCTGGAGGAGAACTACACGGATGACCCCAACGGCATCCCAGGCAATGATGACTGCGGCGAGATGTCCTCCTGGGCGGTTCTGAGCATGATGGGCCTCTACAGCGTGGACCCGGCCAGCCTGGCCTATGAGCTGGTGGGCCCCACGTTCCCGAAGACGGTGATTCATCTCCGCCAGCCGTACCCAGGCAAGACGTTCACCATTGAAGCCAACGGAGCGGGGCCAAAGGCTGCCTATATTCAGAAGGTGGAACTGAACGGCCAGGCGCACGCGCAGAACTGGATCTCATTCAAGGCGATCTCTACTGGAGGCAACTTGCGCTTCGAGCTAGGAACAACACCGAACCATGCCTGGGGCTCCGCGCCTGCCGATGCGCCACCTTCGTTGAGCGACGCCAAGCCGTAGGCGGAGGGCCGCGTGAAGAGGCGTGTGCGTCGCTGGCGAGCTAAAAGAGTCGCCCTAAAGCAGTTTCAGTGCAGGTGTACCCAATGCCTCGACTTCAATGGGCGTTTCCCCCGAATGAAAACGCCACTGTAAGCCCTCTTCGGGACACCCATCAACCCTGAAAATGCCATAGCATCGTTGGCGCAGCGCTACCGGCCTTGGGTTGGCGCCGCGCGTTACGAACGCAGAACACCTCTGCCACGGAGGCTCTATCGCTCTTGGCCAATCACTTTTGGCTGCCTGTATCGGTATCCGGCGGGCTCAGAGGCGCATTTTCCACCAGTGCCGTCTTTGGATGGATTGGCAGCACCAGCGGCTTCTGAGGACGCTGTGAAAAATCAAAATCGTTCATCAGATCTCCTAACAAAGGATCGTTCTCTCGAACCTCTGGCCTCAAGTCCGGCCGTCCATCCGTCTTCGGATCCAGCCTTTCCCCATGCAGAAAAACATCTTCGATAAACTTCAGGTAAGCATCCGGACTCAGCGTCTGATGGTCGATATACCCCGGTTTCGCGTACGGGCTAATCAGAAGACCCGGAACGCGAATGCCAAGTCCCATCGAGTCCAGACGCGGAGGCGCCATGTGATCGTAGAACCCTCCCCAGTCATCCCAAGTCAGGAAGATCGCCGTGCTCTTCCAATCCGGACCTGTCATCGCCGCATTGATGATCCTTGTTACGTAAGATTGCGCAACGCTCACCTTTGCAGGAGGATGATCGCTGTCAAAACCGTTCGGCGAGATCCAGACGACTGAAGGCAGTTTTCCTTCTTGGGCCGCCACAAAATACTGGCTCAGATCCTGAATGTTGTCGAGTTGGTGATCGTCATGCACATCCGTAAATCCAGGCAGTACATTCCAAATAATAGGAACGCCGGACTGCGCAGTATGCCCCATGGGCATGCGGAATTTCCCGTTGTCCATGCCACGGTTCGGCTGTGGTTCTTCCGCTCCGTGGTCAAGGTAATATGTCCAACTCACATTTGCCTTGTGCAGTAGCCATGTGATCTCAGTCCAGGCGAAGGGCGTTGGATTCGCAACTGTTCTGTCTCTCGGCATCAGATTGCTCACACAAGTCTTGGGATCGTTCGAACTCGCGCAATTCGCTGACCATGCTGATACAAGCCACAAATGAGAAGGAAAACTCCACGAGTGGAGCGCTTCGAACATATGATCCTGAAGAACAAAATGCTTTGCATATGCCCAGTAGTTGGGAAGATCTGCTCCATTGAAGTAACCCAACACGGAATCAGCTTCTCTGGGATCTTGTGGGTTTCTGCAATACTGGAGCGTCGAGACCAGCGGATAAAGCCCATAGGACTTGGTCGCTTCGATGTCGGATATAAACCCATTCATTTTTCCATCTGCCACATCCACCATGGAAGCTTCTGCCTCGTGAGGTCCTCCGCAGGTTATGTCTGTATCCGTGTGGTAGGGCCGCACGCACTTGCCTGTGACAGGATCGGGCACACACACCGTCGGAACTCCGTTCCGCATCGGAATTCCATCCGCTCCCGGGTACGTTCCAAAATATTCATCAAAGGTGCGATTTTCCTGAAAAATGATGATGATATGTTTGATCGGGATGTTTGTTTCCGCCGATGCCGCCCGCTTCTTGCTTGCGGCTTGAGCCGGCGCAGCCAAAATCGTCAAAACGCACGCAATGAGTACAGAAACAGAATTTGCTGGGATTCTGAAGCGCCAGCCCAATCGATGAGCTTCCATTTGCACTTTCCTTTCCTCCGTGGAGACGGGAACCCGGTTGCAGGTCTTATGAATCAGGACAACATCTCATCAAGCGACAAACTGGAGTTGGTTCTTCTTTTACGATCTTCAACGCAGTCGGCCACATCGCTCGGAGGATCGGTTATCCCGCTCTTGCATTAGCCAGCGCAGTTGTTGCTGCGGCTGCTGTGACGGCAATTGTAGGACTCCTGGCGGGGAGCTGTAAAGATTGCTACGCGGCCTTCTGAGTTCCCGGCCCTTCGCCCTCGGAGGCCACGGCTTGATGGGAGGAAGAAGCGGATCCCTTCCCGGGACAGATTCAGGCTCGACTCGAGGTGCAAAAGTCAATCCGCGCGATGGCGCCAAGTCGCGAAGCAAGTCGTGAACTCGCAGGCGTATACGCCTCCCCTCTTCACATTGCGGTTACTTGAGGCTCTTCCACCAGGGGGTGAGCGCAGTTGACAGGATGATCTGGCAGAAGGGCACCAGAAGAAACCACGCCAGCACCGGCCAAATACGGAAGGGCCTTTGTGCCCGGGCTGCGCGGTTGATCTGGAAAAAGGCTCCGGTGATCATACCGCACGCAGACCAGTACGTGATGGCGGTAACCTCAAACGGCCCCGGACGCGTGGCGAAGACCATTGCGGCGATCGCGCCCAGGAGGATGGGGGACAAAATTCGCCACAGGCTCTTCTGCATCCAGCCGTTGGCCACGCCATGGAAGTCGAAGTGGATGGGAACCTCTTGCGGCAGCGCCTTAAAGGCGAGGTTGACGGCACAGACGTAGATGGCGGCAGTAGCAAAAGGCACCATGCCGGCGACCAGATACCATCGGTGGAGCGGAACTTTCATCGTATTCCTCCCGGCAATGGATAGTTTCCGTGATGCGCAGCGTCCGGCCATGGATCCGGCTGGAGCAGCGCCGGCGGATGCTCGCGATACTAAAAGATTAGATGCCTATTTGGCCAAAGTTCAGAAAGCGGAGAAGTCGAGCAAGAAGAAAAAGAAGAAGGCGCGGAAAAGCGCTGAGGTTTTGGGCAGCGAATCCCCGAGGAGAGAGACCGTATGACGGCAAGTCAAGCGCAGGACCCTGAGTCGATGGCGAACTCCAGAATCTGCAAGGCTCCTCGAGAGGCTATCTTTGCGCTGTTGACCGACGCGGAGCCCATCTCAAAGTGGTAGAGGCCGCGCGAGTTCTCCACCAGAACCGAGCGGATGGACGTGAGGCCGGGCAGGCTGTGGATAGACATCACGGACTGCGAGGAGGGCGTGGAGTCTCCGAATCAGGTGCGGTGAGCGACGGTAGATCCTCGGCGGCAGATCGTCCTCGACCACCTCAACCAGCCTCGGTTTCAAAGGATGGCGAACTTTACCGAGGTTGCACCGAACAGAACGGAGATCGAGTACACGCCCCAGTTCCAGGACGAAGAGGCTTGCCAATGAGGCGAGCGGCATGACGCGGCAAAGGCAGATGGAGAGAGGCACAGACTGCTCAAGGCATCTTTGTTGGAGAAGGAAGCTCGCCTTTGCGCGAGTTGCTGGTCGAGGTAGGCATACAGCGACGCGTGGAGGCCGCTCGCTTGAGTGTGCGCGCGATCGCGCGCACACTCAACTCTCTGTCCCGCTTCACTTGAAGCTCGATACGCTGCTCAAGACTCAACTGCTCATACGATCTGCCCATGCAACATCTCTTCCTCGAAGTGTTGCACTTCTACCTGGAGCGCGGCCTTGCCCAGTTATTCGCCGGAGCTGAACCCGGACGAGTTGCTGAATGCCGACCTGAAGCAGAGAGTCACGAAGGCTGCTCCGGCACGAAACAAAATTGCCCTGACGCGCACTGCCATCAGTGCACTGCATAGCATCCAGAAGCAGCCTGATCGAGTCGAACACTACTTCGGACAAAAAGATGTGTCGTAGGCCGCATAGGTCGCACTCTTCAGGGCCGGATCAGTAAAGGCTCGCTTTGCTTCTCCCTTCATATTTGACGTTCTCCCACATCGCCCTGATGCCTCCAGCGCATATTTGCGATGTCTTGCTTCCCATTCAAAAATTTTGTTTCATCCAGCGCATCATGGCATCTCTTGATCGGGGATGTTTGATCTTCATCCATCCGGGACCACTTTCAGCAAAGCGGCTCGCAGGAATCTGTTGAATTTGGACTTGACCGGGACGATATCCCGCGTCCTTCTCAATCCTCTGAATCTCATCGCTGGTCACGGGCGCAGACCCGGGAGGAAAGTCCAGCACGACCGAAGACTGGCGAAGATTGAACTGCGCACTTTCCAGCGTCGGCAACGAATAAAGCCTCACCAGAATGTTGAAGAATCCACGCGGGGAAAATACTCCGTTCAATTGTGCAGTAACTCGCTGCCAGTCAGCACCTTGCGGGCGGCCTACCGATGTTTGCGGAGCGGCTGAGCAGGGCAGGAAGAGGAGCACTGCGAGTGAGAGAGTCCCTTGAGCCTTTCTTGCGC
>JAJYZE010000177.1 GCA_021800195.1 Acidobacteriota bacterium | reverse complement strand
TGCTGAGTGTTGTTGAACTCTTCGCCCGCAAGATGGAGTCCCGGAAGATCGTCTGTACCGTGGATCTGGAGCCACGCCTGCAAATTCATGGTCTTCGCGGAGAGATCCGCCAGGTGTTCTCCAATCTCATCGTCAATGCCATCGAAGCCTTCCCTTCCAGCGCTGCGCTCCAGTCTGGCCGCATCCACATCCGCGGGCGGCATCTTCGCAGCCAGGGGAAGGTCTCCGTGCTGATCGCTGACGGAGGCACGGGCATTCCTGTTTCTGCTCGCCAGCGCATCTTCACTCCGTTCTTCACCACCAAGCGTTCGACTGGTACCGGCCTTGGGCTATGGGTGACCCGCGGCTTCATCGAAGAGCACGGAGGCTCCATCCGGTACCGCACTCGCAGCCTTCCACCGCAGGGGACGATCTTCCGCGTTGTGTTCCCGAGAAGGGTAGCCGCGGAGGAGTCCCCATCTGGAAGCGATATGGCTAATCAACCCAAGCCGAGCGCGCAACGTCCGGATCCGGAGACGGACGCCCCGCGCCTGATCGCCTGACCATCGCGCCGTGTGGATCGAGACGCCCTGTTCCGGCCAGCCAGAGAGCGGTGGCAGTGGGTGGTCTCCCTCCTGCGCCAAGGGCCGCGTTTCAACCATTTCCCGTGCAAAGGCAACGGCCCCGTCTGAGCAGAATCCAGGCCATCCTGTTTCACCGGCTTTTCCTTGTTTGTGCAGGGAACGGTAAGGTTCCTGCACAGCGGTCCGACTCGAAAAGGTTCTACAGCCTGGCTCTTTCAGAACCGGGTTGAACCGTCGCTCAACTTGCAACGAGGGGCGAGATGCGCCTCAGATCCGAAGTGCTAGGATTCGTACCAGAAGTGCTAGGATTCGTACCAGAGGATAGATCAAGATGCGAAGAAGAGATTTTTTGAAGACGACAGGAGCGGCCGCAGTCGCCGCCTCCACAGCGCAGATGCTGCCTGCATTCGTGAAATCTCGCCAGCCGCTTAATCTATTGTTCATCACTGTCGATGACATGAACTACTCCATGCCCGGATTCATGGGAGGACTCCCCCACCTCACACCGCGCCTGGATGCGCTTGCGGCCCGCTCCCATCGATTCGTCAACAACCGCACGTCCGTGGCAATCTGTCAGCCGTCGCGTGAGGCGATGATGACCGGAAGGCTTCCGCAGCACAGCGGAGGGTTGGGGTTTACTCCCGTGTATCCAGGCGTCCCAACCCTCACCACCGTGCTCAAGGAGCAAGGTTATTACACGGCCGGGATTCACAAAATCAAACACATGCAACCTCCCAGTTGCTTCCCCTGGGACCGCGTATGGCACGGCATTGATCGCAATCCTTACGTGTATGGAGATGCGGTACGGGACGCGATCGCAGAAGCGCAATCCTTGAAGCGTCCTTTTTTTGTGAACTGCAATATCAATGATCCTCACCGGCCCTTCTACGGCAGTCCCGAGGCAGCGGGAATCGATCACCATGAGGAGGGCGAATACAAGGTTGCCAAAGAGGTGCAGCCGGAAGAAGTGGAGATCCCGCCCTTCCTTGAAGACCTCCCTGACATCCGCAAGGAGCTGGCTCAGTACGCCAACAGTGTCCAGCGCCTGGACATCAGCGTGGGCAAGGTGCTCGATGCTCTGGCCGCCGCGCACGAGTTGGACAACACAATTGTGTACTTTTCCGCTGATCACGGGATGCCGTTCCCGTTCTCAAAGGCAACGGTCTATGACAGTGGAAGCCGAACGCCGGCCCTTCTTTCGTGGCCGGGGATGCGTAAGGCGCTCACCTTCCATGATCGCACCTGCAACATCGACGTATTACCCACTCTGCTTGATCTCATGGGCGTTCCTGCGCCGGAGGGCGTTGACGGACGATCCTGGATGCCCATCATCCATGGTCAGAAACAAGAAGGACGGGAGTTCTTAGTCACCAACATCAACTCCGTCTTCGGCGGCGAAGAGTTTCCCGCGCGCGCCATTCAGGATGACCGCTACTCTCTGGTCTTTTGTCCATGGTCAGATGGCCAACTGCGCTTTCGCGTCGAGTCCATGGAGGGACTGACCTTCGCTGCGATGGTGCGCGCCGCCGAGTCAAACCCCCGTATCGCAGCGCGGGTGCACCAGTACGTTTATGGTTATCCCCTGGCCTTCTACGATCTGCAGGAAGATCCCGGACAACGCGTCAATCTGATTGACGCCAAGACTCAGCAGAATCGAATCCAGAGGATGAAACGGCTGCTGATGGGCCACATGGAGACAACGCAGGACCCGCAAGTGGAGAATTTCAAACGATTGCTGGCTGGCGAGAAGCCGATCGTCCCACAACCTCAGAGGTTCAGGAAAGAAATCTCGTTTGCGGGTGAAAGTGGAGCGTATGGGTTGGGATGAACCTGAATTCCGATGTGGAGCCTGGCGAGAGGCTGGGTGACGAGCCGCGCCAGGGGTTGAGCAGGCGCTTTCCCCCCATGAAAGCGCACGAGAGATCACGATTCTGGCGGCTTATCCTTACGGAAGCGTTCAAGACGCGATGGACCGCCAGAAAGCCCGTGGAGCCGTGGATGCATCTTTTGCCCAGCCGCGCAGCCGGCACGGCGTGCGCGCTCAACGCAGCGTGATGCTGGTTTGCAACGGCAGATCGGCAGAAGAGTCTCCGGCCTGGATCTTGTATCGACCCGGCTGAATTCGCCAAGCATGGTCAGCCACGGACCAGAAGGAGAAGGACTGCGCGTCGAGCGTAAGCGCAATCTGTTTCGACTCTCCCGGCTTGAGCATCATCTTGCGAAACGCCGCCAGGCGCAGCGGCGGTTCGTCGCCCTCCGGAATGTTTGGAAAGCCGACGTAGACCTGGGCCACCTCCGCTCCCGCCCGCTCGCCCGTGTTGGTCACCGTCAACTCCACTTCAACCGCATGCGGGGTGCCGGCGATGGCTGTCGCCTTCATCTTCGCAAGAGAGAACGTGGTGTAGGAAAGGCCGAATCCAAACGGGAAAAGTGGCGTCAGTTGCCGGGATTGGTACCATCGGTAGCCCACGTTCAGCTTCTCGCCGTAGTGGACCTCTGTGCCGTTTCCTGGATACCAATCTGGATTCCGCGCGAATGTCTGGTTGATGCTGGCTGGGAAGGTCATGGGAAGTTTCCCCGAAGGATTCACTACGCCAAAGAGAACATCGGCCACCGCGTTGCCGTCCTCTTCGCCCGGATACCACGCCTCCAGCACCGCCGCCACCGAGCGGATCCATGGCATCAGCAGCGCCGAGCCGCTCTTCACCACCACAACGGTCTTCGGATTGGCGGCCGCAACCGCGGAGATAAGTGCATTCGCCGCCGCCGGCAGCTCGATCGTATGATCGCGTCCCTCACTCTCGCTGTCGCCCACCATCACGATCGCCAGATCGTCGCGCCTGGCCGCCGCCACGGCGGCGTCCACGTCAGAGCCATCCAGCAGGTCCACGCGTTTCTGCAGCGGCATATGCGCCTCAATGCCATCCACCGGCGCGATGCTGTAGAGCGGGATCACATGGGAACTGCCCCCGCCGCCCGTCTTCGCTCGCAGCGCATCGGGGCCAATCAGAGCGATCGAGCGCAGTTTGGCGGTGTCGATCGGCAGAACCTGGTTCTCATTCTTCAACAGCACCATGCCTTGTTCTGCTATCTCGCGGGAGGCTTTACCGTCTTCCAGCACCGGAATCGGCCGCAGCGGCTTCGGTTTTGAGTCGAAGAGCCCGAAGCGCATCATGGTCGCAAATCGCCGCACCAGCATCGCGTCAATCCTTGCCATGGGCACCTGTCCCTGCTGGATGGCTGTCTTCAGGGCGTCGCCGAAGTAAGCGCCGGTCGGCATCTCCAGGTCCAGTCCATTCAGAGCGCTCGGGACGGTGCTATGCACTGCGCCCCAATCCGAGAGCACGAAGCCGTGAAATTTCCACTCCCTCTCCAGCACGGAGAGCAGCGGCTCATTCTCACAGTTGAACGCGCCGTTGATCTTCGGATAAGCGCACATCACGGAGGCAGCGTGGCCTTGTTCGACCGCGGCGCGAAAGCCCGGCATGTAGATCTCGCGAAGCGTGCGTTCGTCGATCACTTCGTCGATTCGAAACCGGTTGTCCTCCTGGTTGTTGGCGATGTAGTGCTTCACATTCGCCAGAACGCCTGCGCTCTGGATGCCCTGGATGGTCGCCGCGGCCATCTGCCCGTCCAGGTAGGGATCCTCGCTGTAGCTCTCGAAGGTGCGTCCGTTCTGCGGCACCCGAATGATGTTGATATCCGGGGCCTCCAGCAGGTCGGACTGTAGGTCCCTGGTCTCCTCGCCGGCAATCTTTCCATATCGCAGCGCCAAGGCCGGATCCCAGGAAGCTGCCAGCGCAATGGGAGCGGGCAGCGCGGTCGCGCGGAGCTGTGGGCTCGCGCCTCCCGGTCCCACGCCCGCCGGTCCGTTCGTCATTGGAAAAGCTGGAATTCCCAGCCGCGGAACTCCGGGCACGTAACGGTAGTGTTCGGCGGTATGGATCCCGTGTAGCTCCGCGATCTTCTCATCCAGCGTCATCTTCGCGACGATGGCCCGCGCCCGCGCATCGTCCCGACCGAGAGGCGAGGGTTCGGACTGGGCCAGGGCCATCCGGCAGCCGCAAACCAGCATGAAAAAGAGCAAACTTCCCGCTCCCACTCTCTTCATCGCACATCTCTCCTTGGAGCCTCTCGGCAGGAGGAAGGTCAAGTCCCGGCAAGCTCTCTCCACACTCCTGGGGGGGCCGGCACCCAGCTCTTCGAAGCTCCATCAACCCGGCCGGCTCCATGCCGCTTCCGTCAGACCGTCTTGCCCCGCTGTGGTCACAAACTGCCCAGTCCATGCCCAAGGCGGATCTTCGTCAAAGCTTACGTTCGCCCCCGAAGCATCGTCAAGAGCAAGCGAATTCAAGGTGGCCGGAGCGGCATCCGACCGCTGACGTGAGAGCGCCAGGGGTGGGGGCTTGCTTTCCCGTACAGCCTTCGGACGCCGCAGATGAGGAGGCAGAACACGGTTCGCGTGCAGGCCGGGGGACCCCTCGGAGCAAGCCCTCGACCGTGTCCAGAGCAGGCCACGCTGATCTTCAGGCCTGCGGCGCTACGGACGGGTGCAGCAGGGCCTCAATCTCCGCGCGCACCGGCATGGATGGGGCCGTGCCCGCGCGGGTAACGGAGATCCCCGCCGTCGCGCAGCCGAACCGTGCTGCTTCCAGCACGGAGGCTCCTTCGCTGAGCGCCGCGGCGAAGCCTCCACAGAAAGCGTCACCGGCCCCCGTGGTCTCCACCACGGCTCCAGCGTGGAACGCATCCACCAGCACCGGCTGCGCGCGACCGTCGCAGACCAGAGCCCCCTGGGCGCCCAGAGTTACGATGACGCAGCGGGCTCCACGCTGTTGCAGGGCCAGAGCGGCCGCTTCGGCCTGCATCCGGTTCTGTACCGGAAAGCCCGTCATCTTCGCCGCCTCGCCCTCGTTGGGAATCAGCACATCGACCAGGCCCAGGAGATCGTCGCTAAGAGGCTGCGCAGGTGCTGGATTGAGGATGGTTCGCACGCCGGCCTCTCGCGCCAGGCGCAGCCCGCGCTCCACGGTCGGCAGGGGAAGCTCGAGTTGGGTCAGCAGCACCCCGGCCCGGCGGATTACCTCTCCGGCGGCCTCCACATCCTGCGCTGAGAGCGTGAAACAGGCCCCTGGTACTACGATAATCGCGTTTTCTCCGCGGGCCTCATCGATCAAGATCGCCGCGGCCCCGGTTGGCGTCTCTGCGGTCGAAACGCAAGCAGCATCCACCCCGGCTGCCGCCCAGATCTCCCGAGCCATACGTCCAAAGGCATCGTCACCCAGCCGCGAGAGCATCTGCACCGCGGCTCCCGCGCGTGCGGCGGCCACGGCCTGGTTGGAGCCCTTGCCTCCGGGCCCTAGGGCAAAGCCACTGCCCAGCAGCGTCTCTCCCCAGACCGGTAGCCGCGAGGCGCGAAAGGCCACATCGGCCACATAACTGCCCAGCACGACGATCTTCTTTCCCATAGATTGGCGCTCTGTTCCCTTCTCCCGGCGAGCGATCGAAAACAGGGATCGATGCTCAGCGCCGGGCTCGGTTGCCGCTGCCTCTTCCCTTCCGGGGGACCCTCCCGCCGGGTGCCGATCCTATGCTTTCACGTCGAGCACAGACTCGCCGTAGTGCTGGATCAATGGGGGCGGGTCGTAAAAGTGATGCAGCAGCTCGCGCCAACGCTGGAAGCGGTCCGATTGACGGAAGCCGATGGTGTGATCCTCCAGGCTTCTCCACCGTACTTGCAATAGATATTGGTTGGGCGCCTCCACGCAACGGCAGACAGCGATGGACCCAAAGCCCGGTGTGGCTGCGATCAGCGGCTGAGCCGCCTTCAAGGCGGCCTCAAAGGCCGCCTCCTCACCAGGCCGCACAGTCAAAATTCCCACTTCAAGAATCACTGTCTCTCCTCTCCGTACCGGACCTGCTGCGGGCGAGCACCTCTCCAGACGCTGAACCCTGGCCGTCAAACCCGTCAGAGTCTTATCCAGCATACGCACGGGCGATCGGCGTCGGCAGGCCATGATCGCGGTGAAAGATC
>JAJYZE010000176.1 GCA_021800195.1 Acidobacteriota bacterium | reverse complement strand
CTTCGCCTGGCTGGGAAAATGCCGCCGGCTATGGAAGAACTGCGAGCGCAAACTGAACACCAGCCTGCAAATGGTCCACCTGGCATTCCTCAGGCTCCTGCTCAAGAGATCGTAAACAGGCCCTTAGCATCTTCCGTGCAGGCGTCGAAGGACTCCCCTACTACGAGGGGTGTTTTCCCCCATGAGAACGCCACGGCAAGCCCGCTTCGAGATACCCATTCACGGTAAAAATGACGTAGAACCGACGCTGCCAGAGGGAGCGTGCCTGCATCCTGCGTGCCACCAAGACCTTCCGTGCCTGCAAGACGCGCGAGATTTCGTCCTGCGCCGGCTCATTCAAGAGCAAGTGAGCGTGCTCACACATGGCCACGGAAGGAGTCAAAGCTGAACCCATGCTTCGCGCTTACGGCCTTCAGACATCGCCCGAAGGCGAGCCGCGGCTGCTGCGATGCGGAAATCGGCCGACGCCCCGGGCAGAAAGTAGTCACCGAGTGGTGCTCTTTACAGCCATAGAGGCGTTCCAGTCCCTGCCTCATGGGTGCAAGCGGAACATCCGGTAAACCCACATCTCAAAAAACCGAGATGCAGGGCACCCAATCCGACGGGAGAATGACGGGAAGCGTGCCACTCGCCGTTCTCAATTGCCCGTGTGCCCAACGCATCTCTTCTCAGAGATGTGGTCTGTGGGAGCCGGGCATCGGCTTCTACGCCAAGGGAAACCACGTCAGTCCGTGTCCCCCCAGATCGTCTTCCATCTCATGATCTTTCCAGCGGTTCTCTTCCTGCCCGGAGAGACAATCTCCGGTGAGTATGGCCAGAGGAGCTCGCAGCCGATCGCTGCCCCCAGCCGACGTCCCGCCGCCTCCCTTGGGAAGATCTTCATCCCACGCCTCATCGACGTCGGCAAACCGGTAACCCACATAAGCGTCGGTCAACAGATACTTTGGCCTGGCGGGATCCGGTTCGATCTTCTTGCGCAGTTGCCGGACGAAAGTCCGCAGATAGGCCGCCTCATTGCGGTACTCGTGCCCCCAGACTTGCGTCAGCAGCTTGCCATAGGTTACGGCCCGCCCCGCATTCTGCATCAGGAAATAAAGAATCTCATACTCCTTCTTGGTCAGATGTACCGGCTCTCCGGAGAGCGTGACGGATCGCCGTACCGGGTCCACGCGAATCTCTCCGATCTCCAACGGGGCATCCTCGGGGCATTTGCTGGTTCGGGCCCTGCGCACGGCCGAGCGCAGCCGGGCGACACACTCGCGGATGCTGAAAGGCTTGGTGATGTAATCATCGGCTCCAGCCTCCAGCGCCTCCACCTTGAGGTCCTCGGAGTCTTGCACGGTGAGAATCAGCACCGGAAGCCGCGGGACAA
Organism: Acidobacteriota bacterium; assembly: GCA_021800195.1. GTDB lineage: Bacteria > Acidobacteriota > Terriglobia > Terriglobales > Acidobacteriaceae > Granulicella. Next base: position 5,244 of record JAJYZE010000176.1, on the reverse strand, counting down.
GCTGGCGCAGCTTGACCAGCGTGCTCATTCCCCCGATGCCGGGCATCTGCAGATCCAGCAACACAACATCCACCGGCTCGGAGCGCACCAGGCGCAGCGCCTCTTCGCCGCGCGTGGCCTCCCTCACTTCAAAGCCCAGCTCCGTCAAGGGCACGCGCAGCGCCCGCCGAATTGCCATCTCGTCATCTACCAGAAGGATCCGAATGCCTGTTCCCATCGCTGTTTTCATGGTCTCTACGCTCCCATTGGCAGGGAGCCCTCCTTGGGCAAGGATGCAAAGAACGTCGTTCCGGTCACCGGATCGCTGGCCAGCCACACATCGCCTCCGTGAGCCCGCGCGACCTGTCTGGCCACCGAGAGCCCGACCCCGGTACCGGGAATCCTGTGCGCCGTGGCCGCACAGCGGAAGTAGCGGTCAAAGACTCGCTCCTGATCCTCTGGCGCTATGCTGGGGCCGAAGTTATGCACGGAGAAGACGACCTGCTGCCGCCGCTCCACAACCTCAATCGTAATCTTCGAACCGGGGACCGCAAACTTTCCCGCGTTATCCACGTACTGTGTCAACAGGGACTCCAGGAGTTCCTCATCGCAGCAGATGGTCATCGCTTCGCGCTCCAGCTTTACCTCCACCTCAAAGCCGTCCAGACTGTCGGCCAGCATGGCGACCACGTCGTCGAGCAGCGGCCTTACCGCAACCGGACGCTTGTGCAGCGCCACATTCCTGGACTCAATCCGGGCAGTCATCAGCAGACGCGTGGTCAGATCGTTGAGAGTTTGTATCTGCTCGTCGATCAGCCGCACCAGGTCATCCTGTCCGCCGGTCAGGCCTCCCATCGCCTGCAGGCCGCTGGTGGCGGCGCGAATGGCCGTCAACGGCGTCTTGTACGCATGTGCCAGGCTGTCCAGCACCGTCGTCCGCAACTGCTCCGCCTGGCGCGCGCTTTCGGTCCGGCTCACATTGGCAAGTGAGTGATATCGGTCAAATGTAATTGCAATCAGACTGGCGATGGAGTCGCATGCCGGCGGGCTCAACTCTCCGCGCAGCATCATCGACCCAATGGCCAACTCTCCGATCCGCAACGCCCGGCGAGAGAGGCCGATCTCCGGCTCATCGCCGGCACTTGCGAAAAAATAGGTACTGCGCAGGGCATCTTCCATCTCCGGGCCCCAATCGCCCATTGCATAAACCTTGTCCAGGTCGGCATCCAGGATGGCCACCGACTCGAATCCGCAGATCTGCATCAGGAGAGACGCCAGTTGCGGGCCGGGCTCGCGGTGCACATCGAGATGGGTAATCCGCAGGGTGAAGGCGTGCAGCCTGCCGGCCTCCTCCACCATCGACTCGTCTCGCTGGTTCAATCGCAAACCTCAGCTGGTTATTTCTGAAATCGTTTCCGGTTTCTTCCGTCCCGGCCGGCGGCCGGCCGGCTCTGGAACTTCCTGGCGCTCCCTTCAGCGCTGGCCACCGTCGAAGCCCCTGGCCTTTGCCGGAATCAATCCTTCGCCTGCCGGTGAGGTCATCCGCCACGGAGAAGGGTCGAAAAGCGCTCAAAGTCACTGCTTCTCAAAGAGAAATCGACATGACTTTTGTCCAGAATACACAGAGGGTGTCGCCCGGACAATCATTTTGAGCACTTCTGTCCGGCAAAAAATCAACCTTTTCCGTAGGGAACAAAGAATAAAGAGTTTCTTTACGAGTTCCTGATGACCTCCCCGAGATTATCAGAGGTATCACATCTCAGGCGTCACTCTGATTCACGACCAACGAATTCAGCAGAGGCTCCATGCCCCGGGAGGAATATATGGCAGAAACACCAGCAGTTGAAATGAAAAAAACGCTGGGTCTTACGGGACTCACAAGCAACGCCATGGCGTTGATTGCGCCAGGTGCCTTTCTCTGGTTGACCTTCTTCATCCAGGCGACAACCGGAGTTACAGGACCCTCGATGTGGATGGGAGTCATCGCGGCCTTGCTACTCTGTCTCTCCACCGCAGTCTGCTATGCCGAGATGGCCAAGCTCTATCCCGGCACGGGCAGCTCCTACTACTTTGCCGAACAGGCATTTTTGAGCCGCGAACGCTCCTGGAAGTACGCTCGCATCTCGAAGTTCATCGTCGGCTGGGCGTCTCACCTTTACTACTGGATCTATCCCGGCGTGATGGTGGGCACCATGGGCATCGTCATCGGCTATCTGGCGGGAACGCTGGATCCGAGCTTCATGAGCGCCTCCAATCCGGGCATCCTCTTCATGATGGGCGTAGCCGTGGTCTTCGCCTTCGCGGTGGCCTACATCGCGTACCGCGGAGCCAACGCCTCCACGGGGGTGAACCTGGGCATCAACGTCATCCAGATTGTCGCTCTGATGATCTTCAGCGTGATGGCTCTGGGCTACCGCATGAATCATCCTACCGGGTCGGTGGCCTATCAGTTTGATTCGACCTCCGGCGAGGCCTACAGCTACGAGTTCAAAACCACCACGGCCACGGTGGGTGGGGTCGCCGCAGGGACCATTGTGCGCGACGCAAGCGGAGTTCCGCTGCCCGAACTGGATGCGGCCGGAAAGCCTGTTCCCTACCACATCAGTTATCCCGAGAAGGACGCGTCGGGCAACTTCCTCTCCCATCCTTCGGCCAAGTCGGTCGTCAGTCCGCACCACATCAGTTGGGTCTTCATTCAGGCCACGGTCGCCATCCTGATTCTGGTGGGCTTTGAGTCCGTCACCTCCATGGGCGGAGAAGCCAAGAACGCCAAGCGGGATATTCCCATTGCAGTGATCACCTCGCTGCTGCTGCAGGGCGTGGTCTTCTACTGCTTTGAATACTTCTGCGCGAACTACTTTCTCAACAGCGGGTACACCATGCAGAGCGCTTCCGGCTCCGCCGCGCCCATCGGTGACATGATGGTGGTGGTGGGAGACGCCGTCTTCGGCCCCGGCCACGGACGGATCTTCATGCTCGCGGAGGCGTTCACCGTTGTGCTGGCGCTGATCGGCACCACGCTCTCCTGCATGAACACCGGAGCTCGAGTGACCTACGCCATGGGCAAGGATCAGGAGGTCTCCGGCCGGTTCGGCAGCCTGCACAAAAAGACGCTGACCCCGCATCAGGCCGTCTGGACGATGGCGTTGATCTCGGCGATCGTCGGATGCATCGCCGTCTCCCTGGTCTTCTGTGATGGCGGAGCTCCGGCTGCCTCGGCTATCGCGGCTCTTCCGCACGGCCTGCTTTCCAGCTTTGGCTACTTCTCTCATGACAGGATGGCGGCTCTGCCCAACAGCCTGCTTACGGTGACGCTAGCCTCCAACTTTGGTACCTTCGTCCTCTACGCGCTGAGCTGCACGCTGTGCATGGTGGCTTATCACAAGCATCCAAAGTTCAGCTTTGTCCGGCATATGGCTATTCCGATCTTCGGGCTGTGCGCCAACCTCGCCTGCATGGCGTTCTATCTGGTGGGCCCTTTCATGGGCTACGGCACCAAGATGGAGCCGCTGTTGGCGCTGGCGATCGCGGCAATCTGGGCGATCTTCGGAGCTTTCCACTTCCTCACCAGCAGCAAGCGCGCCGGCAAGTCGGCGCTCATCGAAGCTCGACCGGCCAGACCCTGACCGCGCCATCCATCCGCCGCTGATCTCGGGGAGGCAGCCGGACAAGACCATTTGTCGTCCGGCCGCCTCAACCGGCCCTTGGCCTTCACGCACCAGAGTCACGGATCTCGCGCACCTGCGCAGATCGAATCCACGACAAAATCCGACGCATCCCTCCACCCTCGGTTCTGCAATGAAACCGCTGACGGTCGGGGTTTGCCCGCTCCCTGGCGCAACTTCCCGCTCCTTGGCCAACTTGAAAGGAACATCGATGATGACGACACGGCAAGGTCTTATCGCAACGTCCAGAAGGAAAGGCTTCACCACCCTCTTTCTGGCTCCGCTCTTGACCGCTCTCCCGGCTGCCCTCCTGGGCAGCGCTGCTCCCGTCGTCTGCGCCGCGGCGCAGGCTCAGAGCGCCACACCTGCCACGTCTGCGGCGGCTCCGGCGGCTCCGGCGGCTCCTGCTTCCGCGGCTCCGGCTCCGGCTTCCGCTCCCGCTCCGGCAGCTCCCGCAGCGCCGGCGCCGCTGCCCACCCCTTCGCTGACCGGGCCGTTGCAGTGGCTGCCGCCGGCCGTCTTTGATGCCGGCCCGCTGGGCAAGCTGTCCGCCAACGGAATCGTCTCCGGCATGGGCCTTGCGCAGAACAACCCGATGCCCGGCGACAGCACTGGCCAGGCCACCCTGAGCAACGGCCAGATCTTTCTCCAGAAGGCCGACGGCCCCCTTCAGTACTTCATCCAGGCCGGAGCCTATTCGATCCCTGCCCTGGCCACTCCCTTCCTCTCCGCCGCCGCGACCGTCAAGGACTTCTTTGGCCCAGTGCCGGTTGCCTTTCTGAAGCTGCCGTTGGGCAAGACCACCACCTTCGAGATCGGCTCTCTGCCTACCCTGATGGGCGCCGAGTCCACCTTCACCTTCCAGAACATGAACGTGGAGCGCGGCCTGCTCTGGAACCAGGAGAACGCCGTCAACCGCGGCATCCAGATCAACCAGACCCTGGGCAAGTACCTTACCGCCTCCTTCAGTTGGAACGACGGCTACTACTCCGACCGCTACTCCTGGCTGAGCGGCTCGCTGACCTTCACCAAGGGAGCCCACAGCCTGGCCTTTGACGCCATGGGCAACGCCGGATCCACCAAGTTCCAGACCCTGGCCACCCCGGTGCAGAACAACAGCTCCATGTACGCCTTGATCTACACCTACACCAAGGGCAACTGGATCATCCAACCCTACTACCAGTTCAGCGACGTGCCCACCGATGCCCGGGTGGGCGTCAGCCAGGGTGCCACCACCAACGGCGGCGCTCTGCTGCTCAGCTATGCCTTCAAGCACGGCTTCTCCCTGCCCGCTCGCCTCGAGTACCTGGCCACCTCCGGCAGCGTCGCAGATGGAGCCGTCAACCTGCTCTTTGGACCCGGCAGCACCGGTACCAGCCTCACCGTAACCCCCACCTGGCAGAAGAGCGCTCTGTTTGTACGCGGCGACCTCGCCTGGGTGCATGCCGGCAGCTACGCCTCAGGGGACGCCTTCGGCGGCGCGGGCACATCGGCCAGCCAGTTCCGCGCCGTGGCCGAGATCGGCATCCTCTTCGGCAGCAACATCACCGGTAAGTGAGTCCCGGCTTCGCCCGGTTCACCCTTCCCGCTACGGCCGCGC
>JAJYZE010000175.1 GCA_021800195.1 Acidobacteriota bacterium | reverse complement strand
TATGCGCCGACCATCCCTCTCCAGACCTATATGGTCTACCAGCTCATGTTCGCCATCATCACTCCGGCTTTGATTACCGGAGCCTTTGCGGAACGCATGAAGTTTTCCGCCATGCTGGTTTTCATGATCATTTGGACGATCGTGGTTTACTCCCCGATGGCGCACATGGTGTGGGGCGTGGGTGGTTTGCTGAATGCAAGCGCAGCCGGCGCCGGGGGGCTCGCCGGCAGGTTCCCCTGTCTGGACTTCGCTGGGGGCACGGTGGTGCATGTCACCTCTGGCGTCAGTGCGCTGGTCACGGCGATCTTTCTGGGGAAACGGATTGGATTTCCGCAGAAGGCGTTTCCCCCGCATTCGGTGGTGCTGAGCTTCATCGGCGCCTGTTTGCTGTGGGTAGGCTGGTTTGGCTTCAACGCCGGCTCCGCGCTGGCGGCCAGCGGGCTGGCGACCTCGGCCTTTATCGCAACGCAGTTCGGAGCCGCCGCAGCGGCGATTGGATGGTCGGCGGCAGAGTGGCTGCGCAATGGTAAGCCGTCGGCTTTAGGCGGAATTTCAGGCGCGGTTGCCGGGTTGGTTGCGATTACCCCCGCTTCGGGCTTTGTCACGCCCATCAGCGCCCTGTGGATCGGCCTGATCGCCGGCGGGTTCTGCTTCATGATGGTGGTCAAGGTCAAGAATATCTTTGGCTATGACGACTCGCTGGATGCCTTCGGCGTCCACGGTGCTGGGGGAACTTTGGGCGCAATTCTAACAGGGTTCTTCGCCAATTCCCTGATCAATCCGATCTTTGGCAATGGGAAACCCACCGGATTCTTCGAGGGCAATCACGCACAGGTTCTGAACCAACTGGTCGGAGTTGCGATCGCCTGGACAATCTCCATTGTGGGAACACTGATAATTCTATTTGTAGTGGATAAACTGATAGGCTTGCGCGTCAGTGATGAGGAAGAACGCGCTGGACTCGACCTGTCTCAGCATGGCGAAGAGGGCTATGACTGGGAAGGCGGATAAGATCCATCGCACGCGGGAAGGAGCGAAAGGCAAAAATGCAAAAAATCGAAGCGATTATCCAGCCATCCAAGCTGGATGCGGTAAAGGAAGCTTTGGTAGAGGCTGGGATCTCGGGGATTACCATCTTTGAGGCCCGGGGCCATGGCCGCCAAAAGGGACACACGGAGTTCTATCGCGGGCGCGAGTATGCGGTGGATCTGCTTCCCAAGGTCAAACTGGAGTTGGTGGTCTCCGATGAGATGAAGGAAAAGGCGGTGGATGCAATCATCAGCGTTGCCCGAACCGGGCGCATCGGAGACGGAAAAATCTTTGTGTCCAAGGTGGACGAGGCCATCCGGATTCGTAACGACGAGCGGGGAGAGATCGCCCTGTAGGCCTTGAAGCCAGGGACCCGGATTTCAGTGATGCGAAGCATGGCGGCAGGGGAGGGATCCGATGTCGGGGGTAACTGCACGCGGCGCCTACGAGAGAAGAATGGCGGAGATTCGCGGCCTCTTCGAATCCAATGGAGATGGTTTGCGCGCCACGGCGGGCCGGTCTGCCCTGGTCGATGACGTTGTGCTCCAGTTCTGGTCGGAAGCGCTGCAGGCAGAGCCCGCCCTGGGCAAGGGGGTGGCGGTCTGCGCGATCGGCGGCTACGGCAGAGGACATCTCTTTCCCTGTTCTGATGTGGATCTGTTGTTTTGCGTCGAGAAGGGGATGGAGAAGCCGGCCAAGGAGCCCATCCGCAGAATCTCGCAGTCGCTGTGGGATTGCGGACTTCAGGTATCGCTGGCTACCAGAACGCCGGGGGATTGCGAGCGCCTGGACAACGACAATCCGGAGTTTGCGCTTTCGCTTCTCGACGTTCGCCGGCTGGGTGGCGATGCAGTTCTCTTTTCTCGATTCGAGGAAAAGTCGTTGGCAAAGCTGCGTTCCCGCGACGGCAGGGCGATTGGCGAAGCCCTGGCAAGGTTGACGCGAGTGCGTCACGCAAAGTTTGGCGACACGCTGTTTCACTTGGAACCCAATATCAAAGACTCCCCTGGCGGATTGCGGGATGTGAATGCCTCTCACTGGCTGCACGAGCTGCGTTCAGGCAAACGTCTGACCCTTCCCTATGGAGCAGAAAAGGGGCGACCGCTTGGGCAGCTAAAGCAAGCTGACGGTGCTCCTGGGGATCAGCTGGAGGGCGAAGATCTGTGGGCGGCCGTGGCGTTTCTGTTCGCCGTGCGTTGTTTTCTGCACTATCGCCATGAGAGGGATGACAACATCCTGGACTGGGAGGCGCAGGATGCAGCCGCCCAGCGGCGGATCGGTCTCTCCGATCGGGCTGGATCGGGCGTGGATGCGGCGTACTGGATGCGGGTCTACTTTCGTCATGCCCGGGCAATTGAAAAGCGTTTGCTGCGCGAGGCGGAGAGATCCGGGCTGCAAGTGGAAACGCCGACTTCAGTCAAACGGCTTCGGGGGGCCAGTCAGAGCGGATTCAGGATCAAAGCCGGGGTACTGGAACTCGATCCGATTTCTTCTCGAGGATTGGATGCTGCGCTCGAACCGGAGACCGTGCTCCTGGCGTTTCGCGCCATGGCGGAGAGCGGAGCCTGCCTGGCGCACAGTAGCGAAGACAGAATCGTGGCGGCGACTCCGCTGCTCTCAGCGAATTTGGAAGAGGGCCCAGGGTTGTGGAGACATCTTGCCGCCATTCTGACGGGACGGCAGGCCGGGCATGCGCTGCGCGCCATGCATTCGCTGGGTGTGCTGGAACTGATTCTGCCGGAGTTCCACGGGATCGACGCCCTCGTGATTCGTGATGCCTATCACCGCTACACGGTGGATGAACACACCTTCGTCTTGATCGATACCCTGCACGGCATGGCGGATCCACCTGCGGAGCGCGGCAGAAGCCGGGGCAGGGAGGCGGCGAAGGAGGGAATTCGAGAGCCCCACCAGGAGATGGAAGCCTGGAGGTTGCGCTTCGGAGCCATTCTGGCAGAACTCCAGAGCCCGGCGCTTTTGTTTCTGGCTGCCCTGCTGCATGACACCGGCAAAGGACGCCTGGGAGAGAGCCACGCGGCGGAGAGCGCGCGGCTTGCGCACAGCGTGCTGCAAAGGCTGGAGATGGATGCCTATGACTCCAGTCAGGTTCTGCGCCTCATCGAGATGCATTTGGAGATGTCGGCCGCAATCCGGCGCGACATCTTCGATGCCGAGACCGTGCGGGCGTTTGCGGGAAGGGTGCAAACTCATGAGTCGTTGCGCATGTTGACCCTGTTCACGTATGCCGATATCGCTGCGGTGCATCCGGACGCCTTGACGCCATGGAAGGCCGAGAGCCTGTGGCGGCTCTACATCGCAACCTCCAATCAGTTGGATCGAAGTGTCGATGAAGAGCGGGTGCACACGCCGGTTTCCGTAGGTGGAGCCGGGTTCTGGCGCAAGAATGAGAAGATCGCTAGGGTTCTGGCGCTGTTGCCCGGCCGGGAGGCGGAGATGGAGCATTTTCTGAAGGGCTTTCCAGAGCGATACGTCAGCACGCGGTCGGCCGAGACGATGCTGCTGCACTTCGAGATGGCGCAGCGATTCGAGGAGGATCCATTTCAAATGATCTTTCACCACGGGGCAACGCAGTCCGGTTCGATGGTGAATGAAGTCACGTTGGTTACTCCCGACCGTTCACGGCTGTTTGCGGGGATTACGGCGGCCCTGGCTGCCTGGGGGATGAATGTGGTCACCGCGGACGCCTTTGCCAACCAGGCCGGCGTGGTGGTGGACACCTTCCGATTTACTGACACCTTCCACACTTTGGAGCTGAACGAAAGTGAGCGGGCGAGATTTCTGTCCAGCGTGCGGGACTTGGTGGCGGGCAGAAGTTCCGTGGAAAAGATGCTGAGCAGCCGCCGCCGGCCCCGGCGCCGTGCTCCGCGAGTGGCGGTGGAGACCCGAATCGAGTTTGATGAGACGGCATCCTCCCACAGCACGCTGCTGCAGGTGATCACGCAAGATGTGCCCGGACTCCTGCGTGCGATTAGCGCAACCCTGAGCGATCTTGGCTTCAATGTGGAAGTGGCGCTGGTGGATACCGAGGGGGAGACTGCCATCGATGTCTTCTACCTGACCTCCGAGGGAAGGCGGCTGACCGCGGGGCAGGAGAGGGAGTTGCGAACGGCTCTGCTGGACGCCATTGACAGAAACAGCCGTTGACGTGGTCGGGAGCGGCTCAACTGGGGCTTGCAGAGGAAATGGGCTGCGGCTGGGTCATCGGGATCCAAAGTTGGACTCGGAAGAGTTGCGCTGGGCGGCCCCGCCTGGGCGCGGAGATACGTCAGGAACACGGGAACGGCCGAAATTTCCGTATATTCGATCCAACGCCGAGAAGCATGGCGGCATCTGAAACAGACATCTGAAGCGTCTTGGAGAACACAGGGCGTACGGCTCGGTGAGTCTGTTTCCAGCTCGAGAAATGGGTTGCACAACCAATATTCCATGGAGAAAACGAGCAGAGGGGACGTATACTGGGAGTGATGGATCAGAGCCCCAACCAAACAGAGAAAGTTGTTCAGCCGAACCCGGCCCAACAGCGGAGTGACCGGTATCTCTTTGGCAGTCTGGAGAGCTTCGGGAAGAACCGAGAGAAGCTGGAAGAGGTGAACTGGGGGAGTGGCCAGCCGGAGGGAGTTGTACTGGCGTCGCTGGATGCCGCGATCAACTGGGTGCGCAAGAACTCGATTTGGCCCATGACTTTTGGTTTAGCTTGCTGCGCGATCGAGATGATGTCGATGGGTGGTTCCCGGTATGACATTGCCCGTTTTGGCGCCGAGGTGTTTCGTCCTTCGCCGCGCCAGAGCGACCTGATGATCATTGCCGGCCGGGTTTCGCAAAAGATGGCTCCTGTGATTCGCAAGCTCTATGAGCAGATGCCTGAACCAAAGTGGGTGATCTCGATGGGTGCCTGCGCGACCTCGGGCGGAGTCTTCAACAACTATGCTTTGGTGCAGGGCGTCAATCAGGTCATTCCGGTGGATGTGTACGTCCCTGGCTGCCCCCCCCGGCCCGAACAGTTACTTTATGCGATCACCCTCTTGCAAGAAAAGATCCAAGCTGGCCGAGGCGCCATCCGGCAGACGTTGAATCTTGACTGATTTTGGAGAACCGAAGGGTGACGGCAAAGGGAGCCGAAAGATGTTCCGGCCTGTTACAGATCGGATTCGGCTTGAATTTGGAGGCAAGAAGTGGGTGGAGTTGCGGTAATGTAATAATGGGTAGAGATCAAGGTTCGCTGTTTACTGAAGCGTTTTGCCGGCGCTCCTCTGTTTGCAGCATGAATTTTCACACTCGTTGCGAGAACGGTTAGGTTATCAGTATTCCCCAAAGGCAGTGATTTAAGAGTACCTGGAAACCTTCAACTTAGCAGATTGATCGGGAGGATCGTCGAATGTCTTATCGTCCATTTCGTAATTTAGGCAGCCTCATTCTGGCCGCATGCGCGGTCAGTTGTGGGGTGGCCAGCATTAGCGCGCAGAGTACCTTGCCGAACGCTCCAAGCCCCTCGCGTGTGGATGTTTTTACGGGGTACTCATACTATGGTCTGAGCAGTGACATCCAGCCATCGGGTGAACAGTTTGGTTCCGTCAACGAGGGCGCGATGGGTAGTGGCGCTTATTACTTCAACAAGTATATTGGCGGCGAGTTCAATATGACGGCAAACCCGAATGGTCAGGGCGATGGCTTCTATGGCTACTACGTCGGACCGATCGTTCGCTGGCCGTTGCAGAACTATACGCTCTTCGCGCACGGCTTGGTGGGTGGTGTGCGAGGCGTTGGACCCAATAATCCCGGCGGCGTGGGATATAACCCCTATACCTGGGGTACGGGGCTGATGGCCGGCGGCGGTATGGACTATCAACTGCCTTTCTTCCACAATCACCTTGGGCTTCGTCTCTTCGAGGCGGATTATCGGTATACCCATATCGACTTTGGCCCCGCAAACCCTGCGATCTACCTCCAGGGTGGGCGAGCCAATTTGAACGGAGCTGAGTTGAGCTCCGGTCTGCTCTTCCACTTTGGTAGCCTTACGCCTCCGCCACCCGTGAAGTATGCCTGCTCGGTGACGGCGCCAACGGGCACCATCTATCCCGGTGATCCGGTCACGGTCACCGGCACGCCGACCGATCTGCGCCCCAAGCAGCCAGTTCACTACACCTGGTCCAGCAGCGGCGGCGCTGTCTCGGGTAACTCCACTGTAGCGGCCATCGACACCAAGGGTCTGGCGCCCGGTACCTATACCGTCAAAGGCCATGTGGCGCAGGGCAAGGCCAACAAGCCGGGTGAGTCGGCTGACTGCTCTACCCAGTTCACCGTGACCCAGTTCCAGCCGCCAACCATTGGCTGCTCGGCCAACCCGACCACTGTCAATGCCGGTGATCCGGTTGCCATCACTGCGGTAGGATCCAGCCCCCAGAATCGTCCCCTGACCTACAGCTACAGCGCCACAGCGGGCACCATCAGTGGTAACACCTCTTCGGCCACCCTGTCCACCACGGGCGCGGCGCCCGGTTCGTCGATTACCGTGACTTGTAACGTAGTCGATGACCAAGGCCAGACCGCATCAGCGCAGACGACGGTGAATTTGA
>JAJYZE010000174.1 GCA_021800195.1 Acidobacteriota bacterium | reverse complement strand
GAGGGTATCCGGATTGATCATGGCGGCGGCACTCGGAGCTTCAATGGCGGCAGCACAGAGCGGACAGGCGGATGGAGCTCCACCCACCTCCGGATTCGGGCCGTCGAATCCGTTCTATGCGCCCAGCCCGCTGCCCTTCCAGGCTCCGCCCTTTGACCGGATCCACGACTCCGATTATGAGCCGGCCATCGAGGCCGGCATCGCGGAGCAACTGCGTGAAATTACGGCCATCGCCAACAATCCGGAGCCGCCCACCTTCGAGAACACCCTGGTGGCGATGGAAAAGTCCGGACAGCTCCTGCGACGGGTGACGCAAGTCTTCTTCGCCATCACCCAGGCCAACACGGATCCCACGCTGCAGAAGATCCAGGACGCGGTTACGCCCAAGCTGGCCGCGCAACAGGACGCCATCTACCTCAACGACCGGTTGTTCGCGCGGGTGCAGAAGATCTATCAGGAGCGCGCCACGCTGCACCTGGACCCCGAGTCCTTGCGCCTGGTAGAGGTCGACTACCGCCAGTTTGTGAAGGCCGGGGCCAAACTGAGCGACGCCGACAAGGCAAAGCTGAGGACGCTGAATGAAGAAGAGGCCGTCCTCTCCAATACCTTCACCAACAAGCTGCTGGCCGGAACCAAAGCGGCTGCCCTCCACACCCAGGATCAGACCTCCCTCGCCGGGCTCAGCGCCGCCCAGATGGCCTCCGCCACGCTCTCCGCCCAGGGGCGGGGAGAGAGTGGATGGTTGATCCCCCTGCAGAACACCACGCAGCAGCCGGACCTGGCCTACCTCAGCAACCGGCGGACTCGCATGCAGCTCTTCCAGGACTCCTGGACCCGCACGGAGCGCGGCGACGCCAATGACACCCGCGCCACCATCGCTCGCCTGGCCCAGGTGCGGGCGCAGAAGGCTGCTCTGCTCGGCTACCCCAACTACGCCGCCTGGGCCCTCCAGGACCAGATGGCGAAGACCCCGGAGGCCGCGCTCAAGTTCTTGAGCGCTCTGGTGGGGCCCGCTACCGCCAAGGCTGCCAGCGAACAAAAGCAGATTCAAGCCCTTATCGACCAGCAGGCCGCGGCCCAGGCCGGCGGTCAGGCCGGCGGCATGGAGAGCGGCTCCTTCCAGGTCCGTCCCTGGGACTGGAACTTCTACTCGGAACAGGTGCGCAAGGCGCAGTATGACGTGGATGAGGCGGAGCTGAAGCCCTACTTCGAGCTGAACCGCGTGCTCCAGGACGGCGTCTTTTACGCCGCGCACCAGCTCTACGGGATCACCTTTCAGCGCCGCACCGATATCCCGGTCTATCAGCCGGACGTGATGGTCTATGAGGTCTTCGACGCTGACAAGAAGCCGTTGGCGCTGATGTACTTTGATTACTTCAAGCGCGACAACAAGGCCGGCGGGGCCTGGATGGATAACTTCGTCGGGCAATCCAGGCTGCTGGGAACCCTACCGGTGATCTACAACGTGGCCAACTTCACCAAGCCCGCTCCGGGCCAGCCCGCGTTGCTCAGCTTCTCTGACGTCACCACCATGTTCCATGAGTTCGGCCACGGGCTGAACGGCATGTTCGCCGATACCGAATACCCCAGCCTCTCCGGCACCAACACGCCCCGCGACTTCGTCGAGTTTCCCTCCCAGTTCAATGAGCACTGGGCCAGCGATCCGCAGGTCTTCCGCCACTACGCCTTGAACTACAAGACCGGCGCTCCCATGCCGCAGGAGCTGGCAGACAGGATGCGCAAAGCCGCCAAGTTCGACCAAGGCTATCTGGTTACAGAGGCGCTGGCCGCCTCCGAGCTGGATATGCAGTGGCACCTGTTGCCGGCTGGCGCGCCCTTGCAAAACGTGGACGAGTTCGAGCGCCAGGCTCTCACGCGCACCCATCTCTATCTCGAGGCGGTGCCGCCGCGCTACCGCTCCAGCTACTTCCTGCACATCTGGGCCAACGGCTACGCAGCTGGCTACTATGCCTACGCCTGGACCCAAATGCTGGACGACGATGCCTTCCAGTGGTTTCAGGACCACGGCGGGCTCACCCGCGCCAACGGCGACCGCTTCCGCAGGATGGTGCTCTCGCGCGGCAACACCGAGGACCTGGAGACGATGTACACCCGCTGGCTGGGCGCCCAGCCCAGCGTGGAACCCATGCTCAAGGACCTGGGCCTGGTCGAAAATACCCCGTAAGGTCTTCAGGCAAGGCGCAAAAGGAAGAGGTGGAAGTCACGCCACGGATCGCGCAGCCAAGCCAGGAGCAAGGTTGACCCGTGCCTCATCCCGCTCCGCCATCGCGGGCGCGCGATGATTCGGCCACTGTGCAGCGCCCCACCGGATCTAACCGCCAGCGGCTGAGCGCCACCGCGCTGCCCTGTGGATCATCCTTGCGCAGATCCTTCAGGCGTTCATGGCGTTGCTCTTCTGGGTGAGCCGGCGACCGCTTGCAGCGCCGCACGAGCCGCCTGCAAGATAAGCTCCACCTCGTTATCCCCGTGCGCCGCGCTCACAAACGCCGCCTCGTACTGGCTCGGCGGCAGCCAGACGCCGTGCTCCAGCATGGCCCGGTGAAACCGAGCGAAGGCCGCCGCGTCCGAGCTGGCAGCGGAGGCGAAGTCCTGCACCGGGCGCGGAGTAAAAAACCATGTGAACATGCTCCCTACGCGATTGGAGGTAAGCGCAATGCCCTGCTCGGCCGCCAGCAAAGCCACGCCCTCCTGGATGGCCGCCGTGGTCTTCTCCAGCCGGCGATACAACTCGCCGCCGCCGGCGAGCAGCGCGGTCAGCATCGCAATTCCGGCAGCCATCGCCAGAGGATTGCCGCTCAGCGTGCCCGCCTGGTACACCGGGCCCAGCGGAGCCAGGTAGTCCATCACCTCCGCGCGCCCGCCCAGTACGCCCACGGGAAGACCGCCGCCCACAATCTTTCCCAGGGTGGTCAGATCCGGCGGACCGTCGAGTTCGCCGGCAAATCGCTCCTGAGCTCCGCCGGCTGCCAGCCGGAAGCCAACCATCACCTCGTCGAAGATCAGCAGCGTTCCGTGCCTGCGGGTAAGCCGGCGCAGTCCCGCCAGGTAGCCGGGCTGGGGCGGGATGACGCCGGCATTGCCCACCACCGGCTCCAGGATAACGGTCGCAATCTCCTCCGGATGCAGCGCAAAAGCCGCTTCAACCGCCGGCAGATCGTTGTACGGCAGAGCCAGGGTATGCATCGCCGTCTGTTCCGGAACGCCCGCGGAGCCGGGGATGCCGAAGGTCGCCACGCCGCTGCCGGCCTTGACCAGCAGCGCGTCCGCGTGGCCGTGATAACAACCTTCAAACTTGATCACAAAGGGCCGTCCGGTAAAGCCGCGCGCCAGGCGAATGGCGGACATGCAGGCCTCCGTGCCGGAGCTGACAAAGCGCATCTTCTCCATCGATGGATAACAGCGCTGCACCAGCTCCGCCAGATCCGCCTCCGCCGCCGTGCTGGCGCCGAAGGAAGGGCTTTTGCCGGCAGCCTCTCGAATGGCTTGCACCACGGGCGGATAGGCGTGTCCCAGCAGCATCGGCCCCCAGGAGCCGAACAGATCGACGTAGCGATTGCCGTCGGCGTCCTGAAGGTAGGCGCCCTCGGCCTGATCGACAAATGGCGGATGCCCACCCACGGCGCGAAAGGCGCGCACCGGCGAGTCCACTCCTCCAGGCAGAAATCTCTCCGCGCGCGTCTGGAGCTGCGCCGAACGTTCCCTTGAAATAGCCATGCTGCCCAGTATAAAAGCCGGCCGATGAAGGAGAACGTGGCTCGTGGACGACCTGGCGGCGCTCGTCTTCCGCTAACCGGCAAGCCGATTGCCAGTCACAGGACGGCCCACAAATCCGGCTGGTAAGCTTGAAAGCTGCATCGTCATTCAGCCCTCACAAGGTGGCCTCCGTGGCAAAGTCCATCTCCGGCAACGTCGTGCCCTCGCTGCGCGAGCCTGATGCTCCTCCGAAGCCGCGCGCGTCCCCCGAGCCGCGGGCCCCCAACCAGCTCTCGTCGATCCCGGAAGCCGCTCGGCCGACGGCGGACCGCAGCCGGGCAGGGCTGCCGGAAGACCCCAGTCTGGTGCCTGCCGGCCGCCAGGCGCTCTCACGGGAGCGTATCAAGGGCCTGGCCCGCCGCACCTTCAACCGTAATGTGCTGAGCGAGATCGGCGGATTCTCCGGCCTGTTCAGCGTGGACAGGGAGCGCTTTCCCGACCCGGTGCTGGTCGCTTCCAGCGATGGGGTCGGCAACAAGCTGGAGCTGGCCATCCGGCTTGGCCTCCACTCCAGCGTCGCAGCCGATCTGGTCAACCACTGTGTGAACGACATCGCCATCCAGGGCGCCACGCCGCTGTTCTTCCTGGACTACTTCGCCACGGGTCTTCTGGATCCCGATGTGGTGCAACAGGTGATCAGCGGCCTGGTGGATGCCTGCAAGGCCAACGGCTGCGCCCTGCTGGGCGGCGAGACCGCCGAGACACCCTGGCTCTATCGCGCCGGTACCTATGAGCTGGCCGGCTTTCTCACCGGCGCCGTCAGCCGCTCCCAACTGCTCACCGGCGACGCCATCCGCGAAGGCGACTGCCTGTTAGGCCTGGCGGCCAACGGTCTGCACACTGCCGGTTACTCCTTCGCGCTGCAACTGCTGCTCAAGAGCGCAAGCTACCGGCCGGAGCAGTACGTGAACGAGATCGGCGACAAGGTGGGCGCCGCTCTGATGCGTCCCCATCGCAGCTATCTGGCTCCCATCCGCAAGCTCATTCAGGCCGAGGCCGTCAGCGGCTTCTCTCACATCACCGGCGGAGGCCTGACGGAGAACCTTCCCCGCATCCTTCCCCGCGGACTCTGCGCCCAGATCGACCTCTCGGCCTGGGAACCCCCACCCCTGTTTTCCCACCTCCAGCATCTGGGCGGCCTGCCGATGGAGGAGATGTTGCGCACCTTCAACATGGGTATCGGTCTGGTCGCCGTGGTTCCACCGGACAGGCTGAAGAAAGCGCAGCAGACGCTGAAGCGGATCAATGAACACTCCTGGGTGGTGGGACGGGTTCTGCGCAGAGCCTCCTCCCGCGTCGTCTACTGTTAGCGCGGAGCCAAAGAGCCACCAGATTCACGGGCGGGGATGACCTTCCGAGAGCCGCCGTCCGGGACCAGGACCCGCCAGGAGGCACCCCTGGCATCCTGCAAGCCCAGGTCTAAAAAAGCCGAGATGGGACGCCCGCAATTCAATCGGAGAAAGGACGGGAAGCACGACACTCGCCCGTTCTGCCCTTCTGTGGCCTCCGCCAGGCGGAAGAATCTCCCCAGACGGAACCAGTCCAAGCGATGGGGTTCCGCTCCGGAGAGGAACAACCTCCTGACCTTGCTACAGGCAGCCGCTTCCGGTTGGTAGGGGAGAAACTTCAGTGGGCTGAAGCCGCCATGCCGGCAAACTGGGTGCGGTAGACGATGACGCCCAGGATCAGCACCAGGGCCTGAAAGTAGAAAAATGTCCTGGTGCTCGGCTTCTCCGGCTCATCTCGGGTCAGGCATCGCCAGCCCATGCCCACGCCCACGATCAGAAAGATCCAGATCGTCGCGGCGCCAAAGAGATTCCCATTGGGCGCCGAAAGAGCGAACAGCACCAGGCAGGTGGCGGCGATCAGCCCGCGCTGCAGCCGGGAGAGGGCATAGGTGGCCTGCGCTCCATCCAGCCCCAGCACCGGCAGCAGATTCAGGAAGTTCACCCAGGCTCCCACGTACACCAGCACCATGAAGATCGCGGCGTGCGTGGCTACGAACAGCCCATAACAGGCCGCGGCCGCCAGCAACCCATACAACGGTCCTGCCAGAGAGATCGAGGCCAGATCCTCCAGGGAGACGCCCTGCGCGTACCACTTTACATAGGCCCCCATCAAGGGCACAAACACCGGTAGCTCCGCCCTCAGGCCACGCCGTTTGAGAGCGACAAAGTGGCCCATCTCATGGATCAGCAGACAGGCCAGAAACCCGGCGGCGAACTGCCAGCCGAACAACGCCCAATAGATTCCGAAGAAGGCCAGAAAGCTGAGCAGAAACTTCAGCTTGAAGAGCAGAAAGATCGCCGACTTGATCTTCATCAGAAACAGCGCGATCGGAGCAAAGGGCCCCAGCCGCCGGGTCCACTTGGCCTTGGTAGCTTCCTCCGCCTGGATGCGCGCATCCAGTTGCGCAATGTGCTGGTGGACGCTCTGGGCCTGCTGCGCATCCTGCGGCAGCCAGGCCAGCGCCGAGATCCATCGCTCCCGCGCCTGCGCCCACTGCTGTTGCGCCTCCAACTGCTGGGCCAGATAGGCAAGCTGGTTCAGATGCACGCCGTAGGTGAGCGTCTGGCAGTCTGGACAGGCAAGTGAGCCCTCCGGCAGCCAGTGACTGCAGGAGGGACAGTTGTGGATGACCTCAGGGGGCGCGGGTTCGGGCGGCAGCGCGGTTGTATTCACAGCAGGAGACACAGCACTCTTATTGTATTGGACGCCCGCAGTCCGCATCGGACGCAGACCCTGTTCCGGCGGCCCCGGCAGAGATCGGAGAGCCGCACAGCCTCATCCAATCACCCATGAACCATCCGGCGAACAGTCTGTTCAGCCCGCTGCCCCAGCGCGGCCTCAACCTGCCCAA
>JAJYZE010000173.1 GCA_021800195.1 Acidobacteriota bacterium | reverse complement strand
GTGCGCAGCAACTCGCGGCGGGCGCGCAGCTCGCCCGGCGGAATCCAGCTCTCGGGCAACGGCCCGTTGTGCAGCAGGATAGCGAGCCCCTTGGCGACGAGCGCGTCGGTCTTGTTGGTCTTGCCCATGCGCTTCTTGGCTTCGGTGGGGTTGGCGAGATAGAGGGTGATGGCCTGCCTTCTCCATCTCATCGACCATCCAGTACCAGTGGCCGGTGGCTTCGAGAGCGATCTCGCTGCCCACTGGCAGCGTGTGAAGGAAATCGATGTACTCCTGGCGATGATGCTCGACTCTGACGGTGGGCGAGGTCTTGCCCGTGCCTTCAATGGTCACAAAGACCGAGAACTGCTTGTATGCTTCACATCCGATGGTTGCAGGCATGGGGCTCTCCTAGTGAGGCGCAGGTTGCGCTTTCATAGGTTCGCCCCCGACGGGTTGCTGCGCGGCAACCTTCGGTTCCCGCGGCGTAAACGTGAGCCGCGCCAGTGAGATGCAGCGCGCGAGCTCATAAACACTGGGGTTTTCGTGTTTACGCGGATAAACATGTTGAAGACAAAGCAGCTAAGAGGCAAATGGGCGGCTGGCGGTTCCTGCGGGAGTAACCTTGGGTTGCTGTGCGTGAACGAGTTGAAAATGCAAGGCCGGGCATCGGTGGTGGAAGTACCGGGGTCCCCGGCGACAGGTCTTCGTCGCTGGGGTGGAAGTACCGGGGTCCCCGGCGACAGGTCTTCGTCGCTGGGGTGGAAGTACCCTTCGCTCCATCGCCCGTCAAGCGGCTGCGCTCGCTACGCGACTCCCTGCGGTCGCGCTTGACTGCCGCCTCCGCTGCGGGTGGGAGCCAGCTATGAGAAGAATGTCTTCTTCTCAGGTTCGAGAACGTGAAGGAGCGAAAGAGCCCGGCCATCCAGCCGGTCCACTATAATCGGGCAGGGGGGCGGATGCCGGCCCCGCAGCTTGCTATGCAACTCTTCTACAAGCGCTTTGGCGTCATTACCGGCTTCCTTCTGCTGCTTGGCCTGTTGGTTGTCAACGCGCTCATCACGCAACGCCAGCTCCGCGGCATGATCGAGCATCAGGCGCGGGTGGAGTTCACCCAGCAGGTGCTGCTGGCGGTGAATCAGACGCAGTCTCTGGTGGAGGATGCGGACACGGGCGAGTTGGGCTATCTCTACACTGCGAATCCGCAGTATTTGCGGCCCTACACCCAGGCCTTTGAAGAGCTGGGCCCGCAGCTCGACCTGCTCAAGAAGATGACCGCAGGCCATACCCCGGAGGCCGGCGAGGTGGAGCAGCTCCGCGTGCTGGTCGAATCCAAGCTCGGCAACCTGGCCAGCAACATCCTGCTCTATCAGTCCGGGTACCCCAGGGCAGCCCGGCAGGTCATCCTCTCCGGAAGCGACCATCTGCTGACCCTGGAGATCAACAACCTGATCGGCGAGATTCTGCTCCAGGAGACCTCGCTGGAGTCTTCGCGGGCGGAGTCCGCCCAGCGCAGCGTTCACCGCGCCTACATCTCCATCGACCTGGCCACCCTGATCGCCGTCCTGGGCCTGTGTTTTCTGGCCTATTACATCTTTAAAACCATGGCCCTGCGCGACCTCTACGCACACCAGTTGCAGGAGCGGGAAGAGTGGTTTCGCACCACGCTCACCAGCATGGGCGACGCCGTGATCGCCACGGACAGACGCGGCCACATCACCTTTGTGAACTCCATGGCCGAAAGGCTGATCGGCATACCCTCGGAGCAGGCTCTGGGCCGGGCGATCGGCGAGGCCTTCCCGCTGTTCCATGAGACCACCGGCAAGCCCATGGACAACCCCTTCCGCAGGGTAATGGAGCAGGGCTTCGTGATCAACATGGCCAGTCACGCCATGCTGGCGCACAGCGACGGCAGCCGCATCGCCATTGACCAGAGCGCGGCGCAGATCCGGGACGCGCAGGGCCGGCTGGTGGGCATGGTGATCGTCTTCCGCGACGCCACCCAGGAGCGCAAATCCCAGGAGTTGCTGCGCAAGACGGAGAAGCTGGCCGCGGCCGCCCGCCTAGCCGCCACCGTCTCTCACGAGATCAACAATCCGCTGGAGGCCATCGGCAATCTAATCTACATCGCCAAGACCACAGAGAACCTTCCTGAAGCGGCCGTCGCGCATCTTTCCATGGCCGAAGAAGAGTTGATCCGCGTCTCCCACATTACCCGCCAGACCCTGGGCTTCTATCGCGAGTCCAAAATGCCGGGCGGGGTCGATCTGCCTACTCTGGTGGAGTCCGTTCTCAGCATCTACTCCAACAAGTTCCGCACCAAGCACATCCACGTGGAGCGCGAGTTGCATTCATGTCCGCTCATCTACGCTCTTTCCGGCGAGCTGAATCAAGCCATCGCCAACCTGGTCTCCAACGCCGCCGACGCCGTCTCCAATGGAGGCTCGATCTGGGTGAAGATCGACTGCCAGAAAAGGGACGAAGAGGAGGTAGTGCGAGTGATCATCCAGGACAACGGACCGGGGATCCCCCCCGAGCTTCGCGAGCGGATCTTCGAGCCGTTCTTCACTACCAAGAAGGACGTCGGCACGGGCCTTGGACTGTGGGTCACCAAAGAGATCATCGAGCGCCACGGCGGCAGCGTCGAGGTCCACTGCGGCAGCGCCGAGGCCAACCAGGGAGAAGCGGCCACAACCTTCACCGTCACCCTTCCCGTTCGCCCAGAGGCCGAGAGCTTGGGCGGCGAGGACCAGGCCCGGAACAGCGCCGAGCAGGCTGTTTCCGACTAAGGCAAACCGCTCTCGGTCTATCTTGATTCCGCCGATCCCGGTCTGGCAACTCGGCTCCAGAACACCCACAACCCCCGCCACACAAGTTGCAGCCGTATCGCGGCCGGAGAGCAAGGCTCCCTCGAACCGGCAAACTGCGCTTCCAACCGCAGGCGGGCCGTGCTCTACGCTGGAAGGCAGCCCCCATGCCCAAACCTCGCGCTGCGGCGCGGCTACCTGATGGCCGCTTCGCTCACTGCCCCGGCGTCTCGCCGGTCTGGCACTTCTGCTCTGGCTCTCGGCCGCGCTCACCCTGGCCACCATGCGCTGCACAGTTTGGCTCTACACTGGTTATCGATGGATCTCAACGCGCTCGCCCAACACTTCAGCATCCCCGGCATTCTTAGCTTCTCCCAAACCGAACATGGCTTGCGGCGAGCCTCCATTAGCAGCCCGGCCTGCAGCGCCGAGATCTATCTCCAGGGAGCGCACCTCACGCAGTGGCAGCCCAAGGGAGCAAAGCCGGTCTTCTTCCTCTCCGAGCGCTCGCAGTTCGAGAGCGGCAAAGCCATTCGTGGCGGCGTGCCTATTATCTTTCCGTGGTTCGGCAACCGCACGCCAACGGCTTTGAGCCAGCGCAGTGACGGCCCCTCCCACGGCTTTGCCCGCACTGAGGAGTGGACCTTGGCGTTTGCCGCTCTGGCCGGAGACGAAGTACATCTGACCCTGACGCTGGATCCCTCGGAGACAAGCCGGTCGCTGGGCTACGACCAGTTTCAACTGGTCTATCAACTCTCCCTGGGGGCTGAGCTGCGGCTGCGGCTGACGGTACGCAACCTGAGCTCGGAGCCGCTCTGGTTCGAGGATGCGCTGCACACCTACTTCGCTGTAGGCGACGCCCGAGAGATTGCGATCCATGGGCTGGCCGGAACCCGCTATCTGGACAAGACCGATCACTTCAAGGTGAAGGTGCAAGACGAGCCGGTGCTCCGGCTGACCGGCCGGACCGATCGCCCCTATCTGGATACGGTCGCCGCCGTTGACCTGGAAGATCCCCTTTACGCGCGCCGCATCCACGTGGAGAAATCAGGCTCCCGAACCACGGTGGTCTGGAATCCATGGGCCGCCTCCGCCGCTCAACTCCCGGACCTGACCCCGGAGGGCTGGCTCCAGATGGCCTGCGTCGAGACGGCGAACGTAGCTGCAGACGCCATCACCCTGGCCCCCGGAGAGCAACACACCACCGAGGCGCGCATCCTCGTGCGCTCAGACGCAATCCGGCAGCCATGTTGATCCTGGCCTCCGCCTCTCCTCGCCGCCGCAGCCTACTGGCCCAGGCCGGAGTACGCTGCGAGGTGATTCCCGCCGAGATGGATGAGACGCCACGCGCGGGCGAGACGCCCATCGCCTACGTCGAGCGCCTGGCTTTGGAAAAAGCGCGAGTGATCCACGCGCTGCACCCGGAAGCGACGGTGCTGGGCGCGGACACCACGGTTGCGATGAGCGCCACGTCGGGCGGCAGCGGAGGAGAACAGACCATCCTGAGCAAGCCCGTGGACCTGGCCGAGGCGGAGCGTATGCTGCTGGCGCTCTCCAACCGCGTCCATGAGGTACACACCGGAGTTGCCCTGGTCCTGCCCGGTCTGGCCGCCGCGCAGCGCACGCATGTGGAGACGACCCGGGTCTTCTTCGGCCCTATTCCAGCCGAAGAGCTGGCCTTCTATCTCTCCACCGGCGACTCGCTGGACAAGGCCGGCGCTTACGGCATCCAGGGTTATGCCGCGCGCTGGATCACCCGCATCGAGGGCGACTTCTTCAATGTGATGGGACTGCCCGTGGCCGCGACGGTGAGCCTGCTGCGCGAGACCCGTAATCTCTAAAGCTGGGCGAGAACCGCGGCCAGTAAGGCCGTCCGCTGCACCAGGTGCTCGGTGAGCACATGCTCTTGGGCGGCGTGCGCTCCGGCACCCACGGCGCCCATGCCGTCCAGCGTGGGCACCCCCATGGCGGCGGTGAAGTTTCCGTCCGAGCCCCCACCGGTGGCGGCCTCCTCCAGATTCAGGCCGAGCTGAGCAGCGAGCTTCCGGGCCAGCCGAAACAGCTTTACCGTTCCCGGCGTGCGCTCCATGGGTGGCCGATTGATGCCGCCGGTGACGGTGAGCCGGCAGGCTGGGTCCAGCACTTTCAGTGCGGCGAAGCTCCTCTCCACCCGCTCCGCATCCCTGGCCCGGCGAATGCGCAAATCAACCTCCGCGACGCACTCGGCCGGCACCACGTTGGAGCGCGTTCCGCCCGAGATGACCCCCACATTCACGGTGATCCCACGCGCCGGATCGGTAAACCCGGAGACCGTCTCGACCAGACGGGCCATCTCTCGCACCGCCGAGTGTCCAGCCTCAAAGTCGACCCCCGCGTGGGCCCCGACGCCCTCCACGCGGAGGGTATAGGCTCCCACGCCCTTGCGCGCCGTCTTGTAGGCCAGTCCTTGAGCCGGCTCCAGAACCAGCGCCGCCTCGCAGTCGGCAGCCACTGACTCGGTCAGCGTCCGAGAGACGGGACTGCCGACCTCTTCGTCGCTCACCAGCAGCAAGGTGGCGGGCCTCAGGGCACCCAGCTTCTGCAACGCGGCAAAGGCCTCCAGCGCCATCACCACACCGGCCTTCATGTCCAGGACGCCGGGGCCGGACAGCCGGCCGTTGGCCTCTTTCCAGGGCATCTCGTGCAGCGTTCCCAGGGGCCAAACGGTGTCCAGGTGCCCCAACAGAAGAACCCGCCTCTGGTGGAGTGCTCGGCTGCTCGCCTGGCTTTTCGTACGGCTAAGCTCGGGGCCAAAGCGTATCTCCAGCAGGTCGCCGTACTCCCGCTGCCGATGCCGCCGGATCCGGGCGCCCTGCGCCTCCGCCCAACCCTGCACCAGTCTGCCGGCGCGGTCCACGGCTGGCTTGTCGTCACTGGGCGACTCGGTCTCCACCAGCTCCCGCACCCGGTCCTTCAACCGCTCCTCGGCGGCTGCCACCAACTGTTCCAGATCGGTGATGCGCATGCCACTACCCTATACCACCGCAACAAGATCGCCGCCAAGAGAAAAACTCTGCCGACGGGTCCGGCCTTGCCAGGGCGGCCGCAGCCAGCCGGGCCATGCGAGAGACCGGAGCCGCACCCGAACGGAAAAACACTGTGTGGTAAATTTGCCACACTCGGCTGTGCCCGTCCTGGATGTAGGCTGGGAGGGAGTTTTAGAGGAGAGTTACCTGTCCCGTTATCCTCAGTTCGAGCAAACGATTGAAGAAGCGGTCGCTTTTCAAGGAATTGGTCTGCACTCCGGGGCTGAGGTCGCGATGCGGCTGATCCCCGCACCGGCCGGATCCGGGGTGGTCTTCCGACGATCCGACCTCGACAACTTCGAGATACCGGCCATTGGCAGGAACGTGGCGCGCGTCTCTTATGCCACCTCCCTGATGCGTCAAGGGGTGCTGATTCAGACCACCGAGCACCTGCTCTCCGCGCTGATCGGACTAGGCGTGGACAACCTGATTGTGGAGATCGACAACTTGGAGGTTCCGATTCTAGACGGCAGCGCTCTGCCGTATGTGACGGCTATCCGGGCGGCCGGGGTGAAGCGCCAGCGCCGCAAGCGCGAGTACCTGCGGATTCTGAAACCGATCGAGGTGCGGGAGAAGTCGGGGGCAGGCGAAAAGTTCATCGCCGTCTATCCCGGCGACGGCTACTCGATTCAATACGCCATCGACTTTCCCGAGCCCATCGGCCGCGACATCTTCAGCGGCGATCTGGAGGCCGGCGACTACGCCAACCTGATCGCTCCCGCCCGCACGTTCGGCTTCAAGGAGGACGAAGCGATGCTGCGAGACATGGGTCTGATTCGCGGCGTCTCGGAC